>NZ_FMWY01000061.1:0-1173 GCF_900103145.1 Nitrosospira sp. Nsp18
GTGGGGGGAGATATGAGTAGCAAAGCAGCAGCAACCATAGTTGGGATTGTGGCGACCGCATTGTATTCCGGACTGGGAATGGCGGCAGCGGCGGACCCTTACCAGTTAAACTTGCCCGAGCCGCAAACGCCGATAGCCCAGCAGATATACGATCTGCACACGCTGGTTTTATGGATATGCCTGGTGATATTCGTGGGTGTGTTCGGGGTCATGTTGTATTCCATACTCAAGCACCGCAAATCCTTGAACTACCCGGCGGCGAACTTCCATCACAGCACCACGGTCGAGATCATCTGGACTGGCATCCCGTTCCTCATCCTGGTTGGCATGGCCTATCCCTCCACCAAGACCATCATCGACATGAAGGACACCTCCAGCTCCGAGATCACCATCAAGAGCACGGGTTACCAGTGGAAATGGGGTTACGACTACCTGACGGGCGAAGGAGAAGGCATCAGTTTCCTAAGCAGCCTGTCCACCCCCCGCGACCAGATCGAGAACACCACGCCCAAGGGTGAGAACTACCTGCTGGAAGTAGACAACCCGCTGGTCGTGCCCACCGGCAAGAAGATACGCGTACTGCTCACCGCCAACGACGTACTGCACGCCTGGTGGGTACCTGCCCTGGGCGTAAAGCAGGACGCCATCCCCGGCTTCATACGCGACGTCTGGTTCACCATTGAAAAGCCTGGCACCTATCGCGGCCAATGCGCCGAACTCTGCGGCAAGGAGCACGGCTTCATGCCGATCGTCGTAGAAGCGGTGACGCCCGAGAAATATGCGCAGTGGGTGGCTGAACAGAAAAGCAAGACGGCTGCGGCGGCCGAAGACGTGAGCAAAGAATTTACGGCGGAAGAGCTGAAAGCCGAAGGCGAGAAAGTCTACGCCGCCAACTGTGTTGCCTGCCATCAGGCCAATGGCCAGGGCATACCCGGGACCTTTGCCGCGCTGGCCGGCTCGAAGATTGCCAACGGTCCCAAGGCCGGCCATGTCGACATTGTCATGAATGGAAAGACCGGCACGGCAATGGCCGCATTCAAGCACCTGTCGGATGTACAAATCGCGGCGGTGGTCACCTACGAACGCAACGCCTGGGGAAATACCGCAGGCGACGTGGTGCAGCCATCGGAAATCAACCAGTTCAGAAAATAGCATCAAGGAGGACACCATGGC
>NZ_FMWY01000060.1:0-1287 GCF_900103145.1 Nitrosospira sp. Nsp18
GAGAAGTGGTCCCAATTGTTTGAACAACAACCTGAACATTTTAAGTGGAATCTCTGCTGGTTCTCACGCTGCCAGTTCAACCGTCGGCAGCATCGCGGCATAAGCCTCATCAGGCGTTTTCTTGCCCAGGCTCGAATGTGGCCTGGATCGGTTGTACCAGTCCATGTATTGCATAATGGATACTCTGGCTTCAGCGATCGAGTCATAGGCATGCAAGTACACCCGCTCGTATTTCACCGATTTCCATAGGCGCTCGACAAACATATTGTCTCTCCAGGCGCCGCGCCCGTCCATGCTGAGGTTGCAGCCTTGTTCCCTAACGGCCTGCACGAACTCATGCGCGGTGAACTGGCTGCCTTGATCGGTATTCACGATCTCCGGCTTGCCATGGCGATGGAACGCATCTTGCAGCACATCGACGGCATGGCAGGCTTCCAGCGTGATCGCTACCTTTGCTGCTAATACTCGGCGCGAGGCCCAATCCACGACGGCGGTAAGGTAGACGAAGCCTTTGGCCATCGGAATGTAGGTCGTGTCCAGTGCCCAAACCTGGTTGGCCCGGTTGATGGTCAGGCTGCGCAACAGGTAAGGATAAATTTCATGGCCGGGGTGCTTGTTGCTGGTGCCCAGTTTTCTGTAAAGTGCCTCAATGCCCATGCGTTTCATCAACGTGCCAACATGCTTGCGTCCAACATCGAGCCCTTCCCGATTGAGTTGGTCGCGCAGCATGCGCGCGCCCATGAACGGATGTTCCAGGTGCAACTCGTCAATGCGGCGCATGAGCGCCAGATCTGCGGCACTGACTGGTTTGGGCAAATAATACACGCTGCCGCGGTTGATGCCGGCCAACTGGGCCTGACGGCTGATTGAAAGTGCGTGGTGGACGTCTATCATCGCTTTGCGCTCAGCAATCCCACCTTGGTGAGCGCGCCTTCTAAAAAATCATTCTCCAATGTCAGTTGCCCAATCTTGGCGTGCAACACCTTCAAATCAACCGGTGGCTCCGCCGCAGTGTCGCCTCCGCCAAACACGTCGGCAGCCCGTTCGCTCAGTTGCCGTTTCCACTCGGTAATCTGGTTGGGGTGAACTTCAAACCGCTGCGCCAGTTCGGTCAGTGTCTTGTCACCAGCCAGCGCTGCCAGTGCCACTTTGGCTTTGAACGCCGCTGAGTGCGTCCGTCTTGCTCTTTTTGCCATTTCTCTGCTCCATATCAAAGTCCCGCAGGGACCATCAAAAGGTAGCAGATTTTCCACTTATGGGTTTGTTCAAATTCTTGGGGCCACTTCT
>NZ_FMWY01000058.1:0-1298 GCF_900103145.1 Nitrosospira sp. Nsp18
TGAATCGCCCCGAGTTTCATGGAGGCTGTTTGGTTTAAGTTAAACTTCTAGCGTGGTTTTTTCAGCCAGTTGCTGATAATAGTTTATCTCAGCTTCAGCCGGCGGAATGTAACCGATAGGTTCGAGTAACCGGTGGTGGTTAAACCAGGATACCCATTCCAAGGTCGCCAGCTCCACAGCGGACTTGGTTTTCCAGGGTGCTCGGCGATGAATCAGCTCGGTCTTGTACAGCCCGTTGACTGACTCAGCCAAGGCGTTGTCGTAGCTGTCTCCCCGACTGCCTACGGAAGGCTCAATCCCAGCTTGGGCAAGGCGTTCCGTATAGCGAATGGAGATGTATTGCAATCCTCTGTCGCTATGATGCACCAGAGCATCGGCTTGCTCGGGCTGGCGAGCGTAGAGTGCCTGCTCCAGTGCATCGAGCACGAAGTCCGTGTGCATGGAACTGCTCACGCGCCAGCCCACGATGCGCCTGGCGAACACGTCAATCACGAAGGCTACATACAGCCAGCCCTGCCAAGTCGAAACATACGTGAAGTCTGAGACCCAAAGCTGATTAGGACGATCCGCTTTGAACTGCCGGTTGACCCGGTCCAATGGGCAAGGTATTGCCGCGTCGGCAATCGTGGTTCGCACAATCTTGCCACGCCGCACGCCTTGCAGGCCCTGGCGTTTCATGAGCCGCTCTACCGTGCAGCGAGCCACATGGCGACCTTCACGGTTCAGTTGTCGCCAGACTTTGTCAGCGCCGTAGACCTGCATATTGGCTTGCCAAACCCGTTTGATTTCTGGATTCAGCATGTCATCACGCCTGGCGCGAGCACAACGCAATGCAGGATTCCTCTGCTGTGCGGCATAGCGTCGATAGCCTGATGGGGCAACCTGCAACACCTTGCAGATCGGCTCGACCCCATAGGCATCTCGATGCTGGTCGATAAACTGCCTCAGGACTTGAGTCGGCGGTCGAGCTCCGCCTGGGCGAAAAAAGCGCTCGCCAGTCGCAGAATCTCGTTGGCTTTGCGCAGTTCTCGAACTTCGCGCTCCAGCGCTTTTATCCGGTCGCGCTCGGCGCCGGTAACGCCATCGCGCATGCCAGTGTCGATCTCGTGTTTACGGACCCAATCATGCAAAGTCTGGGGAACACAACCGATCTTGAGTGCAATGGATTCAATGGTTGCCCACAAGGATGGATAATCGCCACGGTGTTCGAACACCATGCGTACCGCACGCTCACGTACTTCAGGGGAAAACTTGTTTGATTTCTTCATGGCTCCATTTATATGGACGCCTCCCGTTTT
>NZ_FMWY01000057.1:0-1471 GCF_900103145.1 Nitrosospira sp. Nsp18
TTTATATGGACGCCTCCCGTTTTGCAAGGGACTTCGAGTTGGTCTGACGTGACAGGAACGGTTCGCAGCTTTATATCCGGCCTTGTTGCAGCCGATCCTTCCGCTGCGGGCCACTATGGATTCCGCTGACCCGCACCTCATTTCTCTCGCGAACTCGAAGTTCTTGGAGCCATTCAGGTTTGGCGGATCCCGGTCCGACCTGTGTTGCCATCGCTATCGATTCCCAACGCAACCTAGATAGACGTTCCATCTTTACAGAGTCAACCTCTCATCTGGTGGTTACCGCTAACGCCGGCTTCACGCTTACGTATCCTTTTTGGTACGGTCGGTCATGGGCAAGCACCGCCCAGATCGTTCGCGCTATCTTGTTTGCCAGGGCGACAGTCACCACATTCGGATGCCGCCTCTGCTTCATCTGTTCGACCCACGGACCTGGGGCCTTCGCGTTTATCAACACACTGCGTGCGCCGTGGATCAGCAGCGTGCGCAGATACGTGTCGCCGCGCTTACTGATGCCGTGAAGATTCACCTTGCCGCCCGAACCGGTCTGCTTCGGCACCAGTCCTGCCCACGCGGCAAACTCCCTCCCTGATCGAAACGCCTTCGCGTCGCCCATCATCGCGACCGCCGCGGTTGCGGTCAGCAACCCCACGCCGGGGATCTCACTGATCGCTTTCACGGCGCGATCGTCCTTCTTCCATTCGCGCATCCGGCGCTCAATCGCTGCGATCTGCTCGTCCAGATTCGTCAGTCCGTTCCACTGCTCACGCAACGTGTCGATCAGCACCGCTGGCAAACGCTCCGCCACCCGGGCAAGGATTTCCGGTATCGCCTTGTCAAGCGATGCCCGTCCTTTAGCCGTCACCTCGCCGTACTCGGTCAGCAGCCCGCGTAAACCGTTGATCTGCATCGTCCTGAACTTCACCAGTTGTTCGCGCATCCGGTGCAGCGCCAGCATTGCCTGCTGCATTTCGGTTTTAACCGCGACCGCCTTGCTTGGTTGCTGCACCGCCAGCCAGATCGCCCGAGCATCCGCCGCGTCGTTCTTGTTGCGGATGTTGAACGCCTTCACGAATTCTCCCGGCATCAACTTGACCTGATGACCCATCTTCAACAGTTTCCGCGCCCAGTGGTGCGCACCGCCGCACGCCTCCATTCCGACGAGGCACGACGACCGGTTCGCGAAATGTTCTAGAAACACCGCACGTTTGACGGGCTTGTTCACGATCTCACCCGTTTCCTCGTCCACGTAGTGCACTTGGAAGACCATCTTTGCAATATCGATTCCAACTGGCGTCAGCTTCATCTCGGCTCCTCCGGTTTGCAATGTGAAGATTTATGCGATCTTCCACCGTCATCACGCCAATGCCAATAGCCCGTGAAAGCCCCATCCTTCCCTACCATTCCTCACGGGTGGGAGGCGTCCATACCATTTCTCTCAGATGTTGGAGCCTCCTCAAAACCCGGGGCG
>NZ_FMWY01000053.1:0-2480 GCF_900103145.1 Nitrosospira sp. Nsp18
ACGCCGGAGAATCACTTCGGCTTTGAGGGCGTCGCCTGGTACTGGCACTTCGTGGACGTGGTCTGGCTGGGCCTGTTCATATTCGTCTACTGGCTTGTGTGACAGCCGCCGGATTTATCCAGCGCTGTTATCCAGCGCTGTTATTATGGCATGACAGTTTTTTCATGATCTCGCGATGATCTTATCCCGCACAACTCAGTACGCCATTCAGGCACTTATTTATATGGCCACGCAACCTCGTGGCGTGGCAGTACTGAATCGCACCATCGCCGACCACCTGAAGTCATCCCCTACCTATCTTGCCAAAATTCTGCAAGACTTGTCCCGCGGCAACCTGCTTTATTCTTTCCGTGGAAAACAAGGGGGTTTTTGCCTGAGGGAAAATAGCGACAAAATTAATCTGATGCAGATCGCCATCCTTACCGAGGGTCCCGGATTCACCGATGGCTGCGTGCTGGGGCTCAAGGTTTGCAGTGATAAGGCGCCGTGCCCGATGCATATCAAATGGTGGCCAATCAAGCAGGAGATCGTGAAGCTATTGCAAAACCAGACTCTGGATATGCTTGCCGCCATGGTCGTAAGCGGCCGATATAAACTGACCGATTTACCGGAGGCCGCGCTTGGCGGTCAAGACCGTCTGGGCGTAACCAGCCCGGACGGATTGTAAAATTTATCAACGGAGCTCCGGATATGACCAAATGCTCATCGGATATATCACACGCTACTGATGACCCAGTTGATGTCCCGCTGGATTGCAGGGATTGTGGCGCCTATAAATTATGCATGTCCCTTTGGTTGAAGACGGGCGACCCATCTTTGCTTGAGCGAGTCGTCAAAAAAAAGCACGTGTTTAAACGCGGAGAAGTTTTGTATCGCATGGGGCAACCGATGGAATACATGTATGTCATCCGCGGCGGATCGGTCAAAACCAGCGTCAGCACTGAGGACGGGCAGGTGCAAGTCATAGGCTTTCACATAGTAGGAGAATTGCTGGGTCTGAATGCCATAGAGAGCCGGCAACACAACTGCGAAGCCCAGGCGACGGGAATGACCTCTGTTTGCGAAGTTTCCATCGATCGCTTTGAAGAACTGGCCAGCACGGATCCCGCCATCCAGCACGAAATTCTCAAGATCATGAGTGCGGAAATCCACCACAGCCACGAATTGCTGCTGTTGCTGGGTAAGCATAATGCCGAGGAGCGTCTGGCTACGTTCTTGCTCAGCCTGTCTCAGCAGTTCGCGCGGCGCCATTGTTCGCCTACCGAATTCGACCTGAGCATGTCTCGCAGCGATATAGGAAACCATCTGGGAATCGCTGAGGAGACCGTGTGCCGTGTATTTGCGCGGTTTCAGGATGACGGTCTCATCAGCAGCCAGTATAGACGTGTGAGGCTGAATGATCTGGAGCGTTTGAAGCAGATTGCTTACCACCGGCGCACCAGCAATGCTCGGGATTCCGTAGACCGCCAACTCGAAGCTTGACCTACCGTTCCTGTCTCAGTTCTGGGACAGCGATTTTCTTGTTCCAGGATACTTCACTGGTTTCTTGCGCGGACGAACTCAAGATTTGCTTCTCAGTGATCGCCACAGTTATTTTGCAAGCAGCACTACCGGGAACGACCATTTCCAGCAAGGGGCCTGTAAGGGTGATATTCGTCAGTGTTTATTGTCATTGCCCGGGATATGCTTTAGTTTCGAAAATGGCAATCTGATGCTTTTCATGTCTTTAAAAAAAAATTAAGCAAGGAAAGCGCGAATCGCGCGAATTGCTGATATTCTCCGTCCGGGACCTTTTTCATTTATTGTTTCCCCCAAATACCAGCCTTTCATAGTATTTCGATGAAGAGTTGAGTGTTGTTCTTTTTTTAATCTAAAGGAAAATCCATGCGAAAATTACTTATTACCCTTGCTACAATGTTGGCGTTTACGGGTTCTGCTCACGCAATCGTCAATATCAATACAGCCACTCAGGCCGAGCTTCAGACTATCCCAAGCATCTCAGCCGCCAGAGCCAAGGCGATCATTGAATATCGCACAAAAGCGGGTGCATTCAGGTCTACGGACGATCTGCTAAAGGTCGATGACCAACTGGATTTGCGCACACTCCGCAAGGATGTTACGATTACCGGCCCAACCAGGATTGACAAAGAAGTTAAACCTGTGGCCCATTAAGAAAAAGAAAAGAACAACGTCTGCCTGGAAGCTGCCAGGGACGAATCGTCCAAGGCAAATGAAAGTGGCGGAAGTTGCAAAATGATTATAGTAATATCGGGCAGACAAAACCACGGTTCTTCCGGGGTTTTGTCTGTTACCGTCATCGATAATCCTTAATTCCCTCCGGTTTTCGTTCTATCCTTGCGAGGATATGGTAAAGCAATTCGATTGCGCGTTGCGCCATAGAAAAAGGTTACCGAAACAGTTTTGCAGTTAACGTTGTGCCATAAGGAAAGGAATTCATTTTAGTGCATCGAAGATGATTT
>NZ_FMWY01000052.1:0-2669 GCF_900103145.1 Nitrosospira sp. Nsp18
ACAATGCTATCGACCCGGTCATGGGCCAGGTCGATGGCGCTGGAACGTAATAGTGACTTCCTTCCTGGCTCATGCTCTTTCTCCTGCTTGTAATTGATTAATTTTCTATGTCACAAACTTAACTAGCAACACCAAGGCTAGCACAAACACTGCGGCACCAATAATTCCCCCGATTACCACCTGCGCCGGAGTCAACGAACTCGCATCCATCTCGAGATCGCTTTTCTTGCGAACTCCGAAGAAAGCCCAAGATACTGCCTTTGCAACCTGCAAAAAAGTCGCCTTTTTCGGTTTTGTGCTGTCGTCCTTCAACCTTTATTTGCTTCGCTTTCCGTATCTGCAGCCTGGTCGATTCCAATTTCAAAAAAGGTGTACGAAATAGTAACGGTATTCACATCGGTTGGAAGTCCAGGTTCAATCATGAATTGAACCGGCATCTGCCGTGTCTCATTTGGCTTCATTACCTGTTTGCTGAAACAGAAGCACTCAAGTTTCTTCAGATGTTTGGCTAGCAGCATCGGACTGTAGCTGGGTATCGCCTGACCGCTGATTTCCCGATTGGATTTATTCGTAACCTCGTACATTACCTCCACCAATTCGCCGGGATGTACACGCAGACTGGATTGTAGGGATTTGAACTGCCAGGGCAGTCCACGTGTATTGGCATCTAGTTCGACCGTTACCCAACGGGCGGTATCTACTTGCGAGTTCTCTGTAAGCGTATCTGCCTGCAAAAGATTGTTGAGTCCCGTCACGTCGCAAATCTTCTCGTAAAACGGAACTAACGCGAAGCCGAAAACGAACATGACCACTGAAAAAATCAGCAGCTTCTTCATTATTACGGCATTTGCTTGAATTACGTTCATGTCCAGTTTTTTACGATAACCGTTACAAAAATAGCTACGACGATCGCTAGCAGAAACAGCGCTGTTCTGATTGCCCCGCGCCTTCTTTCTGCGTTTTGCGTCACATTCTGCTCCTTGTTCTTACTTGATGACCGGTGGCGTTACAAAGCTATGGTATGGCGCGGGGGACGGCAATGTCCACTCCAGGGAGGTTGCACCTTCCCAAGGTTTTGCCGGCGCTTTTGCACCCCCACGAATGCACTTCAGCACTACGTAAAGGAACAGCAACTGGCTAAAGCCGAAACCAAAAGCGCCTATGCTGGAAATCATGTTGAAATCGGCGAATTGGAGCGCGTAGTCGGGAATACGACGCGGCATGCCCGCCAATCCCAGGAAATGCTGAACGAAGAAGGTGAGGTTGAAAAAGAACATGGAGAGCCAGAAATGCCATTTGCCCAGCGTCTCGTCATACATATGCCCGGTCCATTTCGGCATCCAGTAGTATGCTCCGCCGAATATGCCGAACAGCGCACCCGATACCAGCACATAGTGGAAGTGCGCAATGACATAGTAGGTATCCTGCACCTGGACATCTATCGGCACTATCGCGCAAACAACTCCGCTGAACCCACCAAGAGTGAACAGAAAAACGAAGCCGATGGCAAAAAGCATGGGTGTTTCGAAGGTCATGGAACCGCGCCACATGGTGGCGGTCCAGTTGAACACTTTAACGCCGGTCGGAACCGCGATCAGCATGGTGGCGTACATGAAAAACAGCTGTCCGGTCACCGGCATGCCCGCGGTAAACATGTGATGGGCCCAGACGATGCAGGACAGGATGGCGATCGAGGCAGTGGCGTATACCATCGAGGAATATCCGAACAATGGCTTGCGCGCAAAGGCCGGGATAATTTCGGAGACGATGCCGAATGCCGGCAATATCATGATGTAGACCTCGGGGTGACCGAAGAACCAGAAGATATGCTGGAACATCACCGGATCACCGCCGCCCGCTGCATTGAAGAAGTTGGTACCGAAATTGCGATCCGTCAGCAGCATGGTAACCGCTCCCGCCAGAACCGGCATCACCAGCACCAGAAGATAGGCGGTGATGAGCCAGGTCCACACGAACATCGGCATTTTCATCAGTGTCATGCCCGGCGCCCGCATGTTGAGGATGGTGGTGATAATGTTGATTGACCCCATGATAGACGAAGCGCCCATAATATGGATGGCGAAAATCGCCATGTCCATACCCATGCCCATCTGCACCGATAGCGGCGGATAAATCGTCCAACCCCCCGCGGGTGCGCCGCCGGGCACGAAGAACGAGGTCAGCAGCAGTAGGGCTGCCGGCGGCAGCAACCAGAAACTCCAGTTGTTCATGCGCGCAAAAGCCATGTCGGGCGCCCCGATCATCATCGGCACTTGCCAATTGGCAAAACCGACGAACGCCGGCATGATGGCGCCGAATATCATTATCAGACCATGCATGGTCGTCAACTGGTTAAAAAATTCGGGATTGACGATCTGTATGCCGGGCTGGAAAAGCTCGGCCCGGATAGTCAGCGCCATCACGCCCCCGGTCAGGAACATCAGAAAACTGAACCACAGATACATCGTACCGATATCTTTGTGGTTAGTGGTCATCAGCCAGCGCATCATGCCGGTGGGATGATGATCGTGGGCGTCGTGGGCGTCGTGCGGAACGTCGTGATCTGGTATTGCTGCCATGGTGTCCTCCTTGATGCTATTTTCTGAACTGGTTGATTTCCGATGGCTGCACCACGTCGCCTGCGGTATTTCCCCAGGCGTTGCGTTCGT
>NZ_FMWY01000051.1:0-3597 GCF_900103145.1 Nitrosospira sp. Nsp18
AAATCATCTTCGATGCACTAAAATGAATTCCTTTCCTTATGGCACAACGTTAACTGCAAAACTGTTTCGGTAACCTTTTTCTATGGCGCAACGCGCCATAAAGGAACTATCGAAAAACGATTGTTCACTACGAAACTGCTGGAGAACCGCTGAAAATTTGGATTCAGGAAGGCGAACGCAACAGTTTGATAATTGGAAAGCTGGCGCGCCCAACTGGCGGTAACGCGAACTTTGCCCGTCATTGCCCAGTTCAGATTGAAATTGCCCACGAAACCCGCAAAATCACGCTGAGGAAAGTGTTTATGTTCACGCGACAGGTATCCTACACGCGCGTCGATTGAAGTTTTGCCAGTAACTGGCCATAACATACGTAGGTCATGTTCCATCTCATCGAAGCGGGTATCGAAGAGGCTCGCAACGATGGGCTCTGGCCTGTTGATGAATTCCCCACGTCCACTCCTCACCTTATAAGTAAGCGACGCACCCGATGGACGAGTATAACGAATGCCGCCTTCAACTGAAGAAATTTGGTTGTTAAAGTCCTGCACCGTAATTTTACTGTTCTTCGTTACGCTGTGGTCAATACCACCTATAAGGTGCCAAGCCCTGTCAATTTCAAAAATTCCCTCAAAATGATAATTGTCATTGGTGCGCAGATTTTGAGTGGTTGAGTTGGCGAAACCCGTCAAATTGGCAAAATTGTTAAGCGCCTCGCTGTGAGACCCGCTCAATCTGCCATGAAGATAAGGAGTAGCATACCAATACCAAGACGCGTTATAGTTTTTTCCAAGAAAGTTCAGAAAATCAAAATTGTTGTAACGGTTATCGACGAGGCTGCCAGTGGCCTCGAACCGTTGCATTAAATAAACCTTGTTCAGGTTAATCGCGAAGGTGGACGTTATGATCTGATCGGATCGTGAAGGCACGCCAAGTACCACAGCCGGATTGATGAGAGGCGATAAACGGAAGACGTTAGTGTCGTACATAATCGTGGTGCCAACCGTTGCGCTTAATGTATCGCCGGGAGCAGCATGGACGTATTGCGGCGGCATCAGCAATAAAAATAGATAGGCGGTAACCGCGAGCCAACGGCCATAACGCCGATTATTACGATGGGAAAAAGTCAGCAGCAACATTTTTTTTTAATTCTTTGTCTTCCTGACGACATCAGATATTGCAAGGGTATCACCTAGAGAGCTTGGAAGGTAGGGGCAAGCCGCGTTTCCAGACAGTAGAGATGACAAGAGTATTGCAGCAGAGTTTGAATTCAATAGGCAGCCCGATCTTTGAGAACTAGCATGACGGTCTTCAAAATGATATGCAGATCTAGCTGCAAAGACCAGTTGCGCAAATAATCGAGATCATGATCAATACGTGCCTGCATCTTATCGAGCGTTCGAGTTTCACCGCGGTAACCGTTGACCTGAGCCCAACCGGTAATCCCAGGCTTGACCTTGTGGCGGATCATATAACCTTTTATCAAATTGCGGTAGATTTCGTTATGTGCCACCGCATGAGGCCTCGGCCCGACGATGCTCATCCGGCCCTGCAGAACGTTAACAAACTGTGGCAATTCATCCAGCGAATTCTTGCGTAAAAAAGCGCCAATGCGCGTGATGCGGCTGTCCCCCTTCTCCGCTTGCCGGATGGTATCACCGTCCTCGCAGACACGCATCGACCGGAACTTATAGACAAGGATTTCTTCTCCATCCAGACCATAACGGCGCTGCTTAAAAATAATGGGGCCGGGTGAATCCAGCCTTATCCCGGCGGCGATGAGCAATAAGAGCGGCGAGATCAATGTAAGTATGATCAAAGAGAGAATTATGTCGCTTGCCCGCTTGACGATCCCGTTAGAGCCCGTGAAAGGCGATTCGCATACGGAGATAACTGGCGTGCCGCAAACTGAGTCGCTTCGGCCTTGGATAAGATCGGTAATAAACATGTCCGGCACGAAATATATCGAGGCTGTGGTGTCCTTCAGCTCATCGAGAATATGCAAAATGCGCGGCTGCGAGGCCATGGGGAGCGAAAGGTAAATAAATTGAATACGGTTTTCCTTGACGAATTGGGGAAGTTCGCGAAGCCTGCCAAGCAATGAATTGTGTTCCGTTTGATAAAGCCTGCTCTGACTCCGGTCGTCGAAAAAACCGGACAGTGCAATTTTTGAGTAGCGTGTTTCATGAATTCGAGTAGCAAGCGCAACCCCCTGCTCGTTCATGCCGACAATGATAGCGCGTTGCGGGGGCCCTTGCAGCATGAGCAAATAGGGAGCAGCGGAACGCAATGCGAGTTGGGCGCCGATCTGGCTCAAAGGGGCCACCCATAGCCAGGTTATCAGCGCCTCATTGGAGAATTCAGCTATGTAGCCGGTAGCAAGACCCAGAAAGAACAGCAGCAAGGCCACCCAGAACCAACTATAGAGAACATTGAAGATCAGTAGCTTTTTCGACGTTTGCAGACGCGAGGTTCCTGGAAAGGTAATCGAAAAAACGATAACTGCAAGAATCAGGTAGGGCGGACGCAATTCTCCCACGATCCCGATACTTACAAGCCAGAGCGAAAGTGTCAGTATCGCGGGATCGAGGATAGCCTCGACAGCTCTAAGCATGTTGTTGCCAAGCGGCACCGGCGCATTACGCGCGAAAACTGTCGAGGCGGAAAATGTGGGATGAACTTCAGCCATGGCTCGGACTGCGCTCCACTTTTGAAACGGCTTGCATGCGATTATAGACGTCAAGCTTTCTAAAAATCTGGTGTAAGTGATTTTTTACCGTGTAAGAACTAATACTCAAAATGCTGCCTATTTCGGCATTGGTTTTACCCTTCTTTACCCAGTTCATTATTTCAATTTCGCGCTCGCTCAGCCTGTGGCTTTCGCTTTCCAGCGAGTCCGTCAGAAGCGGTCGGAGGTAGGAGCACTGTGGCAGAGGTGTAATTCTGCGCAAGGCAGCGTCAAGATATGGCAATAGTAGTTCCATCGTGCTGAGCGTGGAATCATCAAGATTATCTTCCGAGCTGAAAATTACGTATAGGCAATCATTATGGCCACGCTTGTCGCTGATGCCGTGCGAAAGTGATGAATGCATGCCTTGCAAAGCTCTGCCAAAGGCGCCTGTCGCGACGCTTTTACCGCCAAAAATATCGGACTCACCGGTATCGCCTTTGCAAATGGTTGACGTGCATGGCATTCTGCCAAGTTCGACCCAGCGGTTATAAAGCGTCCGCAACAATGGAGAAAGACTTGCCGGTTCTGATTGGGCGGTTCTAACTCCCGGTAACGGGGAAATAATGTCGTGCCGAATGGAATTCGAGTGGAAGTCACCCCACGCGACGAGCATGATTTCATGGGGAAGATAATGCTGTAAATCTCCCTGAAGCCATCTGAGAAAATCGAAATGCTGGCGCACCGCTAATCCTTCCTGGACGATTCGGAAGTAGCGCTGAAGGTGATCAGCAGAGAGTGAGGAGAAAAAACCCATGTCGTGAATGAGTAAACTATTTAGTCGTCCCTGAAATACGTCCGCAAGCCTTACAGATATTAACGTTGAGGGGTATACAAGGTCTGAGGAAATTGCCAGAATTGGCGTTATTTCC
>NZ_FMWY01000048.1:0-2642 GCF_900103145.1 Nitrosospira sp. Nsp18
CTCCTCATCCTCCTCCTCGTCGTCCTCATCCTTTTTCTCGGGTTTGAGGACCAGTTTGCCCTGCTTCTTGCTCTCGTTCAGGTCGGTCTCGGGGGCTTCCTTGTGCACCAGGTTCTGATGGCAGTCGATGCAGGTCGCACCTTCGGTCTCCATCTTCTTGTGCGCAGCCTTGGCGTCGGCACCGGGCGGCTGCGGGTTCTTGTGGCATTCGCGACAGGTGACGCTGTCCCACTTCTTGAGATTCATGCGCGCATCGTGGGCCATGATCAGCCGGCGCTCATTGAATTTCTCCAGGGTGGAATAGTCCTCGGCAAACTCCATGTACAACTCGCGCGCCCCATCCACCACGTGGGTGGCTACCGCCAGGTGGAAGTTCTTGAAGCCCTGCGGAATATGGCAGTCCTTGCAGCCGGGGTTGGCCCCCAGCGCGCCATAGTGCGAGGAGCTCTTGAGCTCCTCCGCAGGATAGGTCATGGAATGGCAACTGGTGCAGAATGCGGTGGTGGAGACGGCGGCCTCGCCGCCGAATACCACCGCCACCATCACGATCCCCAGTACGGCACCAACGAGCAGGGTGCCGCCTGCTTTCATTCCCGCCATCAGTCCTCCGAACCTTTCACACCCACCTTGGCCTTGGACTGGAAGTCGTCATGGTACTTGAACTTGGGCTCGCCCGTGAAGGTGCCGTCCAGTTTGTAGTGCTCGTGCATGGCCTTGGTGTCCTTGACGTACTTGTCAAAGTCGAAGGTGTACTTCTTGTCCACCGCGGGGGTGAAGGGGGTGTAGGGCTTCTTGGCGCCCTTCCACGGACTGCCTTCGTAGTTCAGGTGGCAGGCGTTGCAGCTTTCTTCAAAGCTGAAATCCTGTCCGGCATCGGCCAGGGTCTGGCGCGGTGCGGTCTTCTTCGATTTCTCGTAGGCGGCGCCGGCCTTGCGGTGGGTGCCGCGATACTTGGAGCCGGGACCATGGCACGATTCGCAACCGACGCCGGTGGTGAACTTGTTGGGGTCCTCGACGGTGTAGCCGCCTTCCTTGCCCCAGCCGTCGACGTGGCAGCCTACGCAATCCTTGTCCTTGGTGTAGTCCTTGGCCGGGTCGAGCTTGGCCTTCTTCTTGGCCTCGGCCTTGGTGTTGGGTTTGAGGGAGTCCATGGCCTTGGCGTGCGCGGTGTCGCCCCACGATTCGGCCTGGCTCTTGTGACAGGAACTGCACTTCTTGCGGCCTTCATACGATTGCGCGGTAGCACTGCCTGCAACTACCGCCAGCATGGCGGCTGCGGCAAGGACTAATGTCATGCGGTGGCTCATGGTTTCTCCTTTTTTTCTGGCGAGACAAAAATATCCGGGTGTTATTAACAACTTTTTTATCCTGAATCCGTAACGCTTAAATGATCAATGAGCGGTCATCTGCCGGATTTGGGATTTTGCCCATACTGTATCTCCGGTTTCTGTAAACGGGTAGCACCAGTACCATCACTCTTTCTGGTACCACTGGTACCGCCAACCCGCCGCAGGCGGGTTGGCCGGGGTGGGTTGGGTCTGATCGGGTCTGGCTGGTCTGTCGTGGGATCAGGCGCCGGGCGGGGTGTCGGCGCCGCTTTCGCCGTCGCCTTGGGCGGGGATCTTGTAGACCCAGTAGCCGCCTTGCTGGTAGATGAGCTGGAGGGCTTGCAGGTCCAGGGGCTGGGATTCGGTGAAGGGCAGCATCTGGGCGATGAGGCTCTCGCTATTGGGGCCTTTGTGCAGGAAGTAGGCGCGCACCATTTTGTCGGAGAGGGATTGCAGGGTGTAGGTGTCGAACTGGTTGCTCTGCATCCAGCTTTTGAGGTAGCCGATCAGGCCGTGCATGTTGCCTTCCATGGGGAAGTTCTTGTAGGTGATGTCAAACTGCTGGGGGCGCATGAGTCCCAGTTTGTAGAGGTCGTTGACGTGGATGGCGATGTAGGCTTCGCGGCTGCCTGCCAGTTCGCGCAGCAGGGCGGCACCCTTCTCGGGCGGGGCCAGGAGGGCGTCGGCGAAGCGCTGGAAGGTGGCGCGCTCTTGCTCGCCGGCAGGCGCGCCCCAGAATTCGTTCTCGTAGCGTTTGACGGCCTCGGTGCGCTCGCGCCACGGGGTGGGTACGATCAGGGGTTCGCCGATGCGGGTGGTGAACAGGGTGTCGCGCTCGGCCAAAAGGTGGATCTGGCGCGAGGTGTCCCACCAGGCGAGGATGAGGGCGTCCTTGGGCGCGTGCTTGGCGATGGCGGCGGACAGGGCGGCAAGCTCGGACAGTTTGTTGTCGACGGTCAGGAGCAGTTCGCTGGTGTGGTTTTCCCAGTCGAGCCGCACGGGGGCCTCATTGCCGCGTCTTGCGGTGTGGGTGAGGGCTAAGGGCTGGTCGACGCCTTCGGCGTAGACTTCGTATTGGGCCAGCTTGAGGTCGGGGTCGATGCCCGCCGGTAGGCCCAGTTGCGCAAACTGGTCAATGCCGCCTTCGGTGACGAGCTGGTAGCGATAGGGGGCGGGGCCGGGGTTGAACCAGAGCCAGCCAAACCAGAGGAGTAAAAGAATTCCTCCCGCCACCAGGAGGATGCCCAGTGAGGGGAGGAGTTTGGTGTTGCGCCGCGCCACGGGGGCGCGGGTGGAGGTTGAGGTGCTCAAACG
>NZ_FMWY01000048.1:2840-4540 GCF_900103145.1 Nitrosospira sp. Nsp18
AAGCCGCCCAGGGAGAGCTTGTCATCGGTGCTCTGGATGTCAAGCAGGCTGGTGCGCTTGGAT
This sequence comes from Nitrosospira sp. Nsp18, assembly GCF_900103145.1. NCBI lineage: Bacteria > Pseudomonadati > Pseudomonadota > Betaproteobacteria > Nitrosomonadales > Nitrosomonadaceae > Nitrosospira > Nitrosospira sp. Nsp18. The sequence goes on from NZ_FMWY01000048.1 coordinate 2,904, forward strand.
TCCATCTTGGCGACCCGTGCCTGCAAGGCGGCCATTTCGCGGATCTTGGTGTTCTCGTCCATGACTTCGACGTAGTCGCGGTTCATGGGTCCCCAGCCTTCGGTGTAGGTCCAGCCGCCCGGGTTGACGTGGGCTAAGCCTACGTGCAGTTTGGGCAGGTTGTTCTCGCCCATTTCCAGGACTCTGAGTTCGATGGCGGCAGGATTGTTGTCCTTGGACCAGTAGAGCTGGGTGAAGCCGGCAAACATTTCTTTGTCAGGCGCCAGGGGGGCGGGACGGTTGGTCTTCTGGCCGGTGAGCAGACCTTCCTTGTAGAGTTTTTCGGCTACGCCGTGGGCTTCCTTGAATTTGGCCAGGCCATGCAGGGTGCCTTTGTCCATGAATTCAAGGTAGGAGCGGGCAAAGCGTTCGGAGTGGCACTGGGTGCAGGTCTTGACCCAGGAGTCCAGCCGTTCTTCGGACCATTCGCTGGTGATGTTCTCGGCTATGCCGGGAACGGCAGGGTAGTTGGCCCAGCGTATCTTTCTCACGACGTTGTGGGCGTATTTGCCTTCATACTCGAAGTGGCAGCCGGCGCAGGTGGGGGCGGTCTGCCCGCCTTTGGCGTAGGCGTCCTTCAGGGGGACTTCCCAGTTCCATTTGTCGCCCATGATGGACACGATCTTGCCGTGCTTGCTCATGGAGTAGGCTTCCCAGTTGTTGTGGTCGACACCGCTGTGGCAGGTGGCGCACGCTTCGGGCTGGCGGGATTCGGCCGCGGAGAATTCGTGCCGGGTGTGGCACATGTCGCATTTGTTCTGGTTGGTGTGGCACATGCTGCAGCCTTCGGCAATCTCGCGCTGGGGCATGGCGGCAAATACGGCGACTTCGACGTTGGCTTTCCAGTCCAGGGCGTGCGAGGGGCGTCCCTGCGGCCATTGTTTGTTGGGCCAGATCAGGGTGTCGCGCTCGGATTCGCGTTCGGCAAATTCCTGCAGGTGGCAGGTGCCGCAGACGTCTGCGGTGGGCATGCGCAGGTCTTTCATGTGGTCGGCCTTGCCTTTGGTGTTGATGTCGACGTGGCAGTCGATGCAGCCAACTTCCTTGAGCTTTTCGTTGGCCCCAAGCCGGTTCATGGAGCGCAGGTTCTTCTCGACGTCTTCCAGTTTGGCTTTCTTGTAGTAAACGGGGTCTTCAGGCTTTAAGTTGCGTATCTTGTCCAGGTTGGCGTGGGTGCTCTTTTTCCAGGCGTTGACCCAGACCGGCGATTCGTCGGTGTGGCATTTGACGCATTCGTCCCGCGTGGCCACTTCTTTCATGGAGGTGGGCGGTTTGTAGAAGGAGGCTGGGTCAAAGTACATGCTCATGGGAATGGGCTCCCAGTACTTGGCCAGGGTGCCCCGACCCGCGCCTTGCGCCGGGTCTTTGTAGCGCTTGACCAGCGCCTGGTGCAGTTCTTTGGGTGAGGCCGATTGCTGCAGGTTCAGCGCTTTGTACGTTTCTTTGGGGACGCTGGGAAAGTCCGCGTACGCACTCGCCGCCAATAAGGCGCCGCATGCGAGCGTGACCAGCTTCAGCCAAGGTTTGACAACCATTTGTTCTCTCCTTTACTCCGTGTTGATTTGTTGTGTTCAATATCCAGACTTGAAACCATGATC
>NZ_FMWY01000020.1:0-54874 GCF_900103145.1 Nitrosospira sp. Nsp18
CCATTTCTCTGCTCCATATCAAAGTCCCGCAGGGACCATCAAAAGGTAGCAGATTTTCCACTTATGGGTTTGTTCAAATTCTTGGGGCCACTTCTCAGAACGGTATTTACTCGAACCACAAGATGCTTTCAATGCCGTCAAGACGCTGAACGACAAGTCGCCGGCAAGGCAGGACTTGATAGAAGCGTCGTTGAAGAGCGACGCATCGATTGGCGAGGCCGCAAAAGAGGTAGACTCATTCCTGTCACAATCGCAGCCGAGCCAGCGCATTCCAACTTTGCCGAATGGCGCCAAGCAGGTCGGGACCTCTAAAGGAAAGCCGGTTTACGAGGTCAATGGGAAACGCTTCATTCAGAGTCCTACGGGCGAATGAGATTGCTGCTAACTATGCTAAGCAGTATGGGAGGCGAGTAATAGCAGTGAACCATCAGCCGCGAAGTATTCACTCGAACCTGCAGCCTATCAAAAGGCCGCCGAAGGGATTAAAAAGCTAACTATCGTATCTAGTCCCCACCTTTGACTGCTGCTTGGATTGTTCTCCCAACCTCTTCAGTAACATTAACAGGAACAAGTTGGATATGTGGATTTCTTCTAGCAAAAACACGGAATATCTCATCAGCAAACGACTGGCCAATCATGTCGACTCCCTTAAAATCCAATTGGACTTTTTTAAATTTTTCGACACGATTAAGTATACGTTTGGCTTGCGATCTAGAAATCAATTTCTCACCTTCGTACAGCGCAAGTTTGACAGGAACAACGGTTTTATTGAACACAAAATTCTCTTCTTCATTACCCGTGAAGTCATCAAAAACCGATTTAAGAGTCTTGTCACTTTCTAGGTTGATATGCATGAGTATATGTGTTCCTTTATTTTTTCCTTCGTTATGCCAAAGATAATCATCCTCATCTCCATCTTTATGAGAGAAGATCAGATCATCTGATACGATATAAAATCTATCAAAAGCTCGGGACGTAAAAAAAATGCCTTGACCTGTATGATTTACTGGATCAGTGGTAAGTTTGCCTTTATGTAATTCAAAAAGGGACTCACGCGGGTCGCTGAGATTAAAAACACGTGCGATATGATTAAATATGCCTACTCCATTATCAGAAATCTGAATATTTATTCGCTCAGAATCTCGTTTAACTATAATAGTAACGAATGTTCCTCCCGAATGATCTATTGCATTATTGAGCATCTCCGTAAAACCAAAATGACAAATACTTTCAATATTGGACGGCAGATCATCAAATATAAAACCGAAATCACGATAATAAACTACACTTTCATCAAGTCCGCCTAGTGGGACCACTGCTGTATGGTTACGTACCGGACCCAAAACATAAACTCTAGCACGCGTATTGCCTGTGGGTTTTAAATAACCCGAATTGACTAACGACTTTAAATGGCTAAATATTGCTTGGCGCGAGACCTTAAATGTTTCTATTGCATGACGAATAAATTCAGAATCCCCTGCTTTGATCGCATTCATCAGAAATTGCTGGATTAAGCGTGATCGTTTTGTGCGTCCAGGGAGGCTCAGCATCGTATAGATATTTTATTGTAAAGTTTAGAAGAATTTATTGTAAACTCTATGACATATTTTGTCAATCTTTTCATACATTAAACTCTTATATATAAATGATGATCTTTCCCGCTTGGTCGGGTTTTTATTACCTCAACAAGAACCACAACTAACCGCCTTCGGGGCGGTTTTTTATTACCTAAAGGAAACACATGGCATTTACTGAGTTTGACGGCGAACTGGATGGCGAGAGCGGGTATGTCGAATTTGGCGGCGAGTTGGATGAGCCCTCAAAACAGGATAAGGTAAAGTCCGTTGTCTCTAGACCGTCGCGCGACTGAAGGCGTTGACCCAAATATTGCGAATGCCCCTGAATCACCCAGCGAGGCCGTAGACCGCATCATTTCTACCGGGAAGGATAAGGAAGACGAGATTCGGAAAACACGGCCGGCTGCTTCTGATGCGATTTAGGATGATGTGTTTGATGAACCGGATCATGTTAATGGCGCCATTAATATGGTTGACGATCAGGTTGCCGACGCTGGCAAAACGATCGACTCCAACTCCCGAGCCTATAGGAACACTGAACGCTCAGCTCAACGCCCTGGCGGCCGGAACTAAACCGGGGATGTTACTTGCTCCCTGCGAGCCTATGCCTGATGCGCTACCAGAAGGCATTCAGGCCGCCGAGATACCGGGCCGCAGAACTCTGCTCTATCGCGATGACGCTACCGTGCGCGAGCGCAGCCTGATCATTTCGGTTGGTGATAAAAAGTATGTAACGGTCCCAATGCCGCTGGGCTTTCACGCCATCCCGAATATCGGACGTATCAGCACAGAGTTCGCCATGGGCGGATTCAAGAAGCCGGTTGATCATACTCTGCGACTCGCCGAGGTATTCGCTGAAGCGTTCAATCCGATTGGCAGCGCTGGATTCTCTATTCAGACCATCGCGCCTACCGCAATCGATCCGCTTGTTGAGTTATCCGAAAACAAGGATTAAACCCGGAAGCCGATCGCTAAGGAGGATTTTAATAAGTTATCGCCGACACCCGGATTTTCTCGAAACAAGGATACGGGAAGCAGTCCTGCGAAGTTGATAGCAGAAGCGATCAATACAATATCTGGCGGGAATAAGTACGTGCCGAGCGTATTCAGCCCAACCGCAAATCAAATTGATTATCTTGCTGGGCAGGTAACGAGCGGGGTAGGGCGTGAATCAGGGAAGGTGCAGCAATCAGTTGCAGCTGTGTTGACTGGTGAAGATTTGCCGCCACATAAGGCCCCGCTTGTTGGAAGGTTTTATGGAAACTCAGAAAACTCATCCAGCCAAGAAAATGCTTTCCGGTTCGCGAAATGTTCTAGAAACACCGCACGTTTGACGGGCTTGTTCACGATCTCACCCGTTTCCTCGTCCACGTAGTGCACTTGGACGACCATCTTTGCAATATCGATTCCAACTGGCGTCAGCTTTATCTCGGCTCCTCCGGTTTGCAATGTGAAAATTTATGCGATCTTTCACTGTAAGCACGCCGATGCCAATGGCCCCGTGAGAGTCCCATCCTTCCCTGCCTCACGGGAGGAGGCGTCCATACCATTTCTCTCAGATGTTGGAGGCCTCCATGAAACCCGGGGCGATTCATTTGAGGACCTTATATCATATGGAAGAGCGGTAGAGAGGGGGGTAAATCGTAACGCTTGAGCGAGGGTACCCTGAGACAAATTTGGTGAAATTATCTAAGGTTACAGGTACGAACAAAAAAGTCTTACGAAGACTCGCTGGAGCGTGAATGCAAGGCCGTGAGGGGGAAGTAAAAACTTTTGACGCTTATCAAAAAATACTGCACCATTTAGGCAAAATACACTAAGTGTGGTAAAATGCAAGACTATCAATACTATATATGGTGTTCTTAAGCTTCAAAGAAACCCCGAAAAAGCTAGGAGCTTTTTATTTAAACCCTAAAAATGCGAATACCCCACTACCGGAAATAGTGAGGTATTCATTACTACCCGCGTTGGTATGCGCAAAAACAATAAGGAGAATCCATGCGACTGGACGTAATTAAGGAGCTCGAAAAATCCACCAGCCACCTGAAAGAGTTGCAGGAGCGAGCTTTAGCTCCTTATCGCGGGTTAGCAGAGGTCGATAAAGCACTAAGAGAATCGGCTTCCTTCAGTGGGTTTTCAAGCATAGTCGAAGAATTTACCAAGAAAAATGCTCGTTCTCTTCAAGCCATTACAGAGCCCCTACTCAGAGACTTCGAAAAATCCACTAGCCACCTGAAAGAGTTGCAGGAGCGAGCTTTAGCTCCTTATCGCGGGTTAGCAGAGGTCGATAAAGCGCTAAGAGAATCGGCTTCCTTCAGTGGGTTTTCAAGCATAGTCGAAGAATTTACCGAGAATAATGCTCGTTCTCTTCAAGCCATTACAGAGCCCCTACTCAGAGACTTCGAAAAATCCGCCATCCGTGTGAAAGAGTTGCAGGCGCATGCTTTCGCTCCGTATCTCAAGGTAGCGGAGGTCGATAAAGCGTTAAGAGAATCAGCTTCCTTCGGTGGGCTTTCAAGCAAGCTAAAAGAATCTCTAGACCAAATCTCTTTTTATTCCAAGGAAGCAATCGCATTTTCTCCTGGTAATTCGTTTCAGCAACGGCTAAACGAAATAAGTAAGAGCGCTTATCTTCCTAGAGCTTTAGAAACTTTCTCAAAGAAAGAAAACTTTCCTATTGCTCTCGAAATTGCTCTTTCCAATCAGGAGTTCCCTTCACCTGATGAGACTTTGTCCGCAGACGTGGCGCTCGAAGGGCTCACGAGTGCAGATAACCCACATGAGTTTCGTGAAAGCTTTAGAAAACTGCCCCCTTTGCTGCAACAGGCGCTCATTGGTCTCTTTCTCTTCGTCATACTGCCCATCTTCAACAACATCACAAGCAATATCCTTACCCCAAAGGTGGAGGGGATACTTGAAGCACCAGAGCCAGCAAAAAGGGACAAGGTAAAACAGATTGAAAGGTTAGATATCGGATTGGATTTAAGTAACCATCGATTTGTCCTCGCGAAGAAGGGCCTAACGATGCGGCAGCGTCCGCGCGAGAAGAGTAGAATCGTGGCTAGGCTTGAGTTTGGCAAAGTTGTCAGGCTTGTTTCAACTCAGGGGGACTGGGCCGAAATAACCTATGGGCAGGATGATGGAGAAAATCATCACGGCTGGGTTTTCCGTCGATATTTAGGAAAGTTCCGAGCCGATTGATGGGCACGGGGAAATTTGCTATTACGAAGTTTAAGAGCTCGGCGTAACAAGTTATTTTACTCGGGGGTCTTATGTACAAATCGTGAACGTGGTATGTACACGAACAATTAGTGTTACACTTTACTGTATAGCACAGCGGTACATTGGATCGAGTTAATATATTGATTCTACTTATTTCTTCTAAAGAAACGAGGAATCCCCTTGGGGACGCCACAAAACCCCCTGTTTTTAGCTTGATTTTGTAACGGATACAGCAAGCTAACTCAGGTTGGATTCAGATTCTGATGAATTTTCTGGCGTCAGCCGCCGATGCCGCGAAAGATCGGCATAAACTGCTCGGCGGCATCAACCGGTAAACCAGGCATTCAGGGGCGCTATACCTGCGCTAGGTGATGCATTTCGTGGCCATTTTGCTCGGCACTTGTGAAATGGTTAAAGTGAGTGCATTCAGTTTTCCCTTGGTACTGGTGGCTGATTGAATGGTCATCCATCGGCAACAATTTCTCGCCGCGATCAACAAGACGCTTCGAAGGACGGATGGGGCTATTCAGATCGATTTGATCTCATCCCTCTGTGATCTCATCCCTCTGCTTCATCACATGCCGTAACCACACAGGCGGATCTGTTACGGCTTGGTCACACACATCCCCTTGCAATCAAGACCATCTTTGGTGGGATCACAGTTGTCGGACGGGTCATCCACGCACACCATGCCACCGATGCAGTTGATCCTGCTGGGTCCACCGCAGGGCTGCTTGAATTTGCTTTCTCCCCCGGCACCGGCAACGCACTTTCCGGGACACTCAAGGCCGTCTTTGGTAGGGTCGCACTTATCCCCGGGATCATCAACGCACGACAGGCCCTGCGGGCATTGAATTACGCTGGGTCCACCGCAAGGTAGTTGTTTCGCTCCAGCGGATTTTCCGTGTGGAGCTGATGCGCCCGACGCAGATGCCCCGTCCTGTGCATGAACAGCGCCACTTAAGCCAATAGTCAAGCCAACAGTCAAGCCAAGTGCCGCTATAAATTTAGCAGCTGAATTAAATATCCGGTAACGTTTCATGGTAGCTCCATTCAAGTAAGAGAATAATGGTATCAGCTAAAAATCTCCCTCTTTTTGTTAAAACCGCTGTCTGTTTTTTTATGCGGGTATCGAAAATAAGATAGAAATTCGCACTAATTTTGCGGACAGGGGACTGCCTGGTTCTGTGCGGTGCCGCACTTATTGCAGAGGTAATTTGTATCTACACATCGATGAATGAAAAGCGACCCGGCAAGCATTTGCTGGCGAAACGCGATGCAGGATTTGATACAGGATAAGATGGGCATCAAGGACTGTCGGTCATTCACGGATGCGTCAAGTTGTGTAAGATATTGGTCGATTGATGCGTGGCTGTCCAGGCACTGGTATAGCGCCACCCAAGCATGGCCATCGGCGTAGCCGTAGCCCTCGGGGCGGTGATTTTAAAACTGGGGAATTTACCGATACCTGCCTGGTCAGTGTACATTTGCGGTAGCGCATCAAGAAGCGCTAAAGCGCCCGACTGTAAACAAGCAAAGATATTATTATGTTCAATACGTACGTGCATGAGTGACGGTTGGAGCAACGAAGAACTGAAGGCGTCAGTTGAATGCTATGTCGAGATGCAGCGCAAAGAGCGTGCAGGCCAGCTTATCGCAAAGAAACAGTACTACAGGAAACTGGCGCAGCGGTTCGGCCGAAGCGAAAAGGCATTCGAAAATCGGATGCAGAACATTTCATACATACTCTCGCTTATGGGGCGCAGCTGGTTGACCGGCCTCAAGCCTGCAAAAAATGTCGATGCTGACGTTGCGGACCGGATCGAAAAATTATTTACCCAGCTCGACGGTCAAAAGGCGGTGGCCGTCGCTGCCTTCGAGATCGCCGTGCGAGAAGAAGCCCGGCGAAAAAATCTCCCCAAGCCGAACGGTAATCCCAGCCCGAAGGCCAGACGTATAGCAATCACTCAGTTTCAGCGGGATACCGCAGTCAAGGCCTGGGTTTTACGGCAAGCGGGGGAAATTTGCGAATGCTGCGAGCAGCCCGCTCCGTTTAATGGCGCCGACGGTTTGCCTTACCTCGAATTGCATTATGTCCGCCAACTGGCGGAGGGCGGAGGGGACACGGTATCGAATGCGGTTGCGCTCTGTCCCAATTGTCATCGCGAGATACATCATGGCGCCAACGCTCAGGCGCTGACGGCCTGGTTATACGATAACGTCGCCAGGCTGTTGCGAGACTAGGTCGGTGAGACTACCAATACTGACGAAATGAAATAACTTTTATGAGACAACGGTAAATTTATGACACAAATGTATTGGAAGGATCGCTGATGCTCTTCTGGCAGGCAATTATGGCGGCACGAGACCTCGGACGTTTGCACGAGATCGCATCTATACTCATCCGTTACGGCTTCGGCGATATGGTGCGGCGAATGGGGCTCGCAAATGCGCTGGAGCGGACCGGCCGCGTATTGCGCTGGAATGAAGCGAGCGAATTGGCTCAGCTCGAACCACACGCTCGCGTGCGTCGGGCGCTGGAGGAGATGGGGCCGACTTTCGTCAAGCTGGGCCAGATTCTCGCGACCCGTGTCGATCTCTTCGATCCCGAGTGGATCGCCGAATTCAGCAAGTTGCAGGACAGCACTCCCCCCTCTCCTTATCCCGAGATCCATCGGCAGCTTACCGAAGACCTTGGCGCGGCGCCCGAGGAGGTATTTGTTGCGTTCGATCCACAGCCTCTGGCAACTGGTTCGATTGCACAAGTGCACCGTGCCCGCCTGGAAGATGGCAGCGAGGTGATAGTGAAGGTGCGCCGACCCGGCATCCGGGCGGTCATCGAGGCTGACTTGCGCTGGCTCTCACGGCTGGCCGAACTGATCGAGACGGGGAACTCCGAGCTGCGCCATTTTCGCGGGCAGGATATCGTTCGGCAATTTACCCAATCGCTTCGGGGAGAGCTTGATTTCGCAGCTGAATGCCGTAGCGCAGAACGCATCGCGTCCAATTTCGTGGAATACACCGGACCTGTTCACCCGCGCGACGACAGTCTTCTGGACGATGACGCTACTGCGGAAGCCTTGGCCGAACTCCATCCCCCGCTTCCCATCATTGTTATCCCCAAAGTCTACTGGCAATGGACGGGGGAGCGGGTGTGCGTGCAGGACTATATTGAAGGCATCCCTGGCCGTGATCTCGCCGCTGTCGATCGTGCCGGTTTTGACCGAAAGATTCTCGCCCGGCGTGGTGTCGCCGCAGTGGTAAAGATGATTGTCCTGGATGGGGTGTTCCACGCCGACCCGCATCCTGGCAACGTGTTTTATTTACCGGGCAATCGCATCGCTCTGATCGACTTCGGTATGACCGGGAGGCTTACGGAGGATCGAAGGGGCCAGCTGATCCAGCTTTTGCTGGGTTTGGTGCAACATGAACCCGCACAAGTCGCCGATGTGCTACTCGACTGGGCAGTAGATGGGGAGGTTAGTGAAGAAACACTGACGGCCGAAATTCAGGCGTTCGTCGACCAATATCTCGGCGTGCCATTAAAGCAGCTTAGGCTTGGCTTCATGCTATCCGATCTGGTAGGCATCCTGCGTGGGCATCGGCTTCATTTGCCGCCGGACCTGGCGCTCTTCGTCAAGACCTTCATTACGCTCGAAGGCATGGGACGAGAGCTCGATCCGGATCTGGATATGGCCGGCGAAGCGCTGCCCGTTCTTCGCGATGCGATAAGTGCCCACTATGCTCCGTCAGCAATGGCGAAACGGAGCATGCGGACGGCAACTCAGATAGCCAGCCTGATAGCTGATATGCCCCGAGATCTCACCCGGTTGTTGCGGGCCGCCCGCCGCGGCAAGCTGGACATTCAGGTTGACGTTTTGCCTCTCAAGCATCTGGGCGCCCAGCTGGACGGCGCCGCCAGCCGGCTCACCGTCGGCATCGTCGTGGCGGCGATTATCGTCAGCTCGTCCATCGTCATGACTGTATCAGGTGGTCCGACCCTGCTGGGATTGCCCTTCTTCGGACTGCTCGGCTACCTGTTCGCGTCGGTCGGCGGAATCTGGTTGATGTTTTCTATTTCGCGCAGCAGCAAAGCGGATCGGGAGAGAAGGCCCTGAAGTTTTTCGAATTCTTTCATTAAGGAGTGGCTGGCAATAAAAGAGCTCAGCCTGGCCACGGCATGCATGGAATATGCCTGGGGCTCGCTTGATACCCGCAACGGTTGGGGGTAAGGTGAGATTCCCGCATTGTCTATTTGAATGGGAGTCTTACACATGACAATCACGCTTAATCATACCATTGTGCCTTCGCATAACAAGACTGAGTCGGCCAGGTTCTATTCGAGAATATTTGGCTTCGACTATTTTGGCGAGTTCTCGCACTTCGTTGTTGTAAAGGTGAACGATACGTTATCCCTGGATTTCGACAACAGGGAGAAATTCGAATCTCATCATTATGCGTTCAAGGTTAGCGAGCAGGAATTCGACGAGATATTCGGACGCATCAAAGCCGAAAATATCAAGTATGGCAGCGGTCCCTTTGAGCCGGAAAACATGAGCATCAATCATAATGATGGCGGTCGCGGAGTTTATTTCCGCGATCCCAGCGGCCACCTCCTGGAGATGCTGACCGTTGATTATGCGATGTGATCATAAGGATTGAAGGCACTTTCGTACGGCGCAATGTGCTTCACTTATTGATGATCGTCGTCCACTTTATCGACCGTCGCTCACATGCAAACCTTTACGATGCAAACCTTCAAAGTCACCTTGCGAAGCGATGGCCCCCGGCAGTATTTATTGTTAATAGCCGGCCATCGCCTCGCCTGCGCCGCTCATCTCATGCCGTAGTTCATGCACGATATCCTGCAGCGCGTTTCGGAAGTCAGGATCTTGTAAATGGCGAATTTTCAATGTAATGATGAGCTGATTGCCGTTCCTTATCCTGCTCCAGTTTTCCATTTGCAAGCTTTTCTCTATGGCTTCAGCTCGTCTGTCATCAGAAAGATAGAAGAAATCACAGCAGCATTTTCTCCCCGAGCCCGAAGCTGGCGGAATTCGGCAGGATGCGCATGCGGCGAACAGCGCAGCCGAGGGTACGGCGAGCGGTTCGAATCCAAGTTCTGTCGTGTTTGCGGCCGAGTGCGCATTTGCCGGTTTGACGCCAGCAATTAACGTTGCATAGTTTTGATCATGGTTTTTGTTCGTGCTGTGATTCCCGTTTTTCTCAGGGACCTGACCGAGCGTCGCGGCGCAAACCCTGACTTGCAAAAGAAGCGTTTGCAACCCGAAGCCCCTCCACTCTTTTTTCACGTAGCACATTCCCAGCTCTTTCTCGGTTGGGTTTTCAAGATCGAATACGCCTGCGCCAGCCATGAAATTGCCGACAGCATTCTCTATAACGAAAAATAGCCCGTTCTCAACGGCTGCCTTGAATTCATCATAGGGCCGCGACAGGAGATTTGCCGATTCTTCCAGCGGCAGATTTTTAATCGCTTCGCGATACTCCGCCAATATGTGACCAACATCACCAAGGCCCGCCGCGCGGACAACTGCATGAGTTATCGTCACTGTATTGCCTCCCTGTCGCGCTGCTCGCGCCACTGTGCCTCACATGATTACTGTTGCTATTTCGCCGTTGCACCCCGCGTGCGGATTCAGATGTCTAGGACATCTGGATAACCTCTTCGTTCATCCATGAACTGCCCCATATAGGGGCGGCGAGGCGGGAATCAATCCACGAAATTTTCCCCAATGGCAACTACCTGATTGCTGGTTTTATAGAAATTGCTTTTGTCAATATAATCCATTGACATTAAAATAGAATTGGAATATAAATAATTGCGTTATTCAACTATATCCTGAGATCGGACAGGTTTGAATGGAGATGAAATAAGGCATGGTTACCATTGAGCAGTACCGCCGGATTTGCGCGAAGTGGACGGGCGATCCCGAGGAATTTTCATGGCTGGTCGAGCATGGCGACATCGTGGGGTTCTCTCAACGCGCTATCGCGGATGAATTCGAATTTGCGCCGTCAACGGTTTCACGGTGGGCGGCGGGCGAAGCACTTCCGCATAAGCGCATCCAGAAACTGGTGATTGGCGGATTGGAGAAAAAGGCCCGGCGGCTCGAAAACGCAGCCGCGAACGCGACTACGCTTCCAGGGAAAACACATAGTCATGAGCCATCGTAGAGATAAATCTTCCGCAGCGCATAATTTAGCTGCCGGTCTGCGTGCATGAGCGCACACGAAGTCAATTTTGATGGCTTGGTGGGCTTAACGCATAATTACAGCGGACTGGCTACGGGTAACATTGCCGCGGCAGAGAACGCGCTGACTGAATCCAACCCCAGGCAGGCGGCTCTTCAAGGACTGGAGAAAATGAAGCGCCTCGCCGATCTGGGAATTCGGCAGGGCGTATTGCCTCCGCAAGATCGCCCGGCGGTTGGCGCGCTCAGGAAATTGGGTTTTTCCGGTAATGATGCTTCGGTTGTCCGCCAAGCCGCAGCGGTGGCGCCGGGGTTGCTTCGCGCATGCTGCTCGGCATCGAGCATGTGGGTGGCGAATGCCGCCACGGTTTCCCCGAGCGCGGATACGGAAGATGCCAAAATCCACATCACCCCGGCTAATTTGCCCTCTCAATTCCACCGGAGCATCGAGGCGGCAGCCACATCGGTAATCCTGAAACGGATCTTTGGCGATGAGCAGTTTTTCGAGCATCATGATCCGCTCCCGCCTAACCTGTACTGCGCAGATGAAGGCGCCGCCAACCATATGCGGTTGTGTTCGGATCACGGTGAGCCCGGGCTGGAGGTTTTCGTATTCGGCCGATCCGCGGGCGGTGGCGCGCCGCAACCGCTGAAGTTTCCCGCGCGCCAATCATTGGACGCGTGTGAGGCGATATCCAGGCTTCACAAGATCAAGCCCGGAAGGCAACTGTTCGTCCAGCAGAACCCGGTAGCCATCGATGCCGGCGCGTTTCACAATGACGTGGTCGCGGTGACAAATTGCAATGTCCTGCTCTATCACGAAGCGGCATTCCTTGATCCGCGGAAAACCGAAGATGCCATCGTTGAAGCGTCCAATTTCCCCAGTTACCCGGTTCACTTCATAAGAGCCGGCGAATCGGACATCCCGCTTGCCGAGGCAGTAAGCACTTACCTGTTTAACAGTCAGCTGATCAGTCTTCCCCACGGGGGAATGATGATCCTGGCCCCTTCTGAATGCCAGAATTCCGAGTCTGCACGGACTTTTCTCGAACGTATTGCCAGCGACGCGTCTAATCCCATCTCACGTGTCGAATATGTGAATTTGCGTCAGAGCATGAGAAACGGCGGAGGACCGGCTTGCCTGCGGCTCCGTGTTGTCCTAACCGAACCGCAATTCGATTCTGTCGCCAGGGATAGCCGCACTATCCTCGACCAGAGTCTTTATGACGAGCTGAAGTCGTGGATTGAGAAGCATTATCGCGAACGCATTTCCCCGAATGATCTGGGAGATCCCGCGCTATTGCACGAGAGCCGCGCTGCGCTCGATGAACTTACACGCATTTTATTGCTGGGGCCGATATATGATTTCCAGAAGGTGTAGCGTTCGGACAATCAGGCGGGTTCTTTGCGACAGGTCTGTCGCAGTTTCGGTTTTATTGTCGGATTATCCTACACTTGGGCTAATTCGATCCGGCTGGAGTTTCACGAAATAGTAGGTTGGGTGAAGGCTGCAAGCCGTAACCCATGGTTTTTGCTTTGATGGGTTGCGCTTTGCTCCACCCATCCTACGAAATTGAATATTTTTTCGGGCTGGCTCACGTATACCTGAGTCTACTTGGCCTTTGGCAACCTTCGGAACATCTGTTATTGCTGAGCTAGCGCTGCTGGATTAGAATTCGTTTCATAATGATTCTGCTAATTTATTGCGATGGAAGGTTGCAGGCATTAAACTTTGGCGAAAACGCGCCCCGAATATGTCGTATTGAATACCGTTATCCCTCCGTTTACTGGAGAAGGACGGCTTATTCCAGAGGAAAGGTCGCTTGTGAAAAATAAACTCTGGTTTATCGGCTTGCTCGTAATCATGACGCTCATGGGTTGCTCCCATGTGCCTGAAAGAGGCATGACAAGGGCGGCCTACCCGGGGATGGATACGAGCGCAGCCAAGGACATCGACCTGAGCGATTCGGATTCGCTGAAGGCGATTCTCTACGCCCAGTATGAGGAATGGAAGGGTACGCCGCACCAGATCGGCGGCTTGAGCAGGGACAGCATAGACTGCTCCGGGTTCGTCTATTTAACGTTTAAATCGAAGCTGGGCATTGTACTGCCAAGATCAACCGATTCGCTGATAGAGCTGGGAGTCCACATCGATAAAGACGAGTTGCGTACGGGCGATCTGGTCTTTTTCAAGACGGGTATATCGCTCAGGCATGTCGGGGTCTATCTCGAGCGCGGCAGGTTCATGCATGCATCGACCAAGCAGGGCGTCTCGATTTCAAATTTGAACAGCGCCTATTGGAAATCCGCCTATTGGAAAGCGAAGCGGCTGGAAATGTGACATAAGATTACTGTACAAGAGTCAGCAACACCATTACGTCGATTATCGGAAAAATCTCTCTCTGTAGGTCAGGCTACGCCTGACCTTACTCTTGACTATCCGACTGTCGAGGTTTGTAGGTCAGGCAACGCCTGACATTTTTTTGACTTTCGACAACCAGACCAGTCCCGGCTGCTTTACCTGCCAGTCTAGCCAGTCTAGTAGGATGGGTGGAGCAAAGCGCAACCCATCAGCATGCACACATTAACAAAACGAATGATGGGTTACGCTTTGCTCCACCCATCCTACAGAAGTGATGTTACCCGAGCGGAATCGCGTCAATATAGCTTGAGCCATTCTCGGTTTTGTTGTCGAGCATAACCCAACCACGTTGTTTTCCCCTTGGCTCCGACAGAACGTGCCCATAATACCGGCGTGGGAATCGACAGCCAGGTAGTCCCATCCGGCAGAGGCGTGGTATGCTTCGCCGCTATGCTGCCATCCATCGAACAACGCCTGTCTCTTGAACTTGTCGCCAAGCCACCTCAGATTGCCGCTGCTATCGCCCTTCTGGACGAAGGCGCGACGGTTCCATTTATTTCACGATATCGCAAGGAAGCCACGGGCGGGCTGACCGATACCCAGTTGCGGCTGCTGGAAGAGCGGCTGGGTTACCTCCGCGAGCTGGAAGACAGGCGCGCTACTATCGTCGCATCCATTGAAGAGCAGGGCAAGATGACCCCGACCCTGCTGGCGTCAATCCTGCAGGCGGAAGACAAGACGCGGCTGGAAGATCTTTATCTGCCTTTCCGGAAGAAGCGCCGTACAAAAGCGCAGATCGCGCTGGAGGCGGGGCTTGAACCGCTGGCGGATGCATTGTTGACCAACCCGATGCTGCAACCCGAGGAAGAGGCGGGAAAATACCTGAAGCCCGCTTTCGCCACAGAGCAAGGCGACAATCCCGGTGTGGAAGATACCAAGGCAGCACTCGAGGGCGCACGGCAAATCCTCATGGAGCGGTTCGCCGAGGACGCAGTGCTGCTCCAGTGGCTGCGGGAATATCTGCTGGCGCATGGCATGGTCGAGTCACGAATCGTCAAGGGAAAGGAAGAGGCGGGCGCCAAGTACGCCGATTATTTCGACTATTTCGAAGCGATCAACACTATTCCCTCACATCGCGCCCTGGCTATGTTCCGTGGCCGCCGCGAAGAAATCCTGCATGTTGCCTTGCGGCTGGATTCTGAAGCAGAAAGGCCGAAATGGGATGCGCCGCATAACCCCTGCGAAGCCCGCATTGCCATGCATTTTGGTATCAAGAACCAGAATCGAGCGGCTGACGCATGGCTGAGCGATACGGTACGCTGGACCTGGCGGGTGAAAAGTTTTCTCCATCTTGAAACCGAATTGATGGGCGCGCTGCGCAAGCGCGCCGAAGCCGAGGCGATAGACGTCTTTGCGCGTAATCTGAAAGCGCTGCTACTGGCTGCGCCTGCCGGGCCACGTGTCACGATGGGCCTCGACCCCGGCGTGCGTACAGGGGTAAAGGTCGCGGTAGTGGATGCGACCGGCAAGGTCATGGATACCGCCGTTATTTATCCGCACCAGCCCAGGAACGATTGGGAGGGATCGCTTCAAGTGCTGGAAAAGCTGGCTGAAAAATACCAGGTATCGTTGATTTCCATTGGCAACGGCACGGCATCGCGTGAAACCGACAAGCTGGCAAGCGACCTGATCAAGCTGCGCCCGGAACTCAAATTGACCTCCATCGTCGTATCGGAAGCGGGTGCATCGGTCTATTCCGCTTCGGAATTCGCCTCGCGCGAATTGCCCGGCATGGACGTATCGTTGCGCGGTGCGGTATCCATTGCCCGCCGTTTGCAGGACCCCTTGGCCGAATTGGTAAAGGTCGATCCCAAATCCATCGGTGTCGGCCAATACCAGCACGATGTTGCACAAACCCAACTGGCGCGCTCGCTCGACGCGGTGGTCGAAGACTGCGTCAACGCGGTTGGCGTGGATGTCAACACGGCCTCATCGCTTCTTCTGGAAAGGGTCTCCGGACTTAACAGCACCGTAGCGCAAAGCATTGTCGCGTATCGCGACATGCAAGGCGTGTTCACCTCGCGCGGGGCTTTGCGCAAGGTGCCGCGCCTGGGTGACAAAACCTTTGAACAGGCGGCAGGTTTTCTCCGCATCATGAACGGCGATAATCCGCTGGATGCCTCCGCCGTGCATCCCGAGGCATATCCGCTCGTGGAAAAGATCATCGCCGACCTCAAGCAGGATATCAAGTCGCTCATCGGTAATGGCGAACTGCTGAAGTCATTGAATCCGGCCAGGTATACGGATGAGAAATACGGCATACCCACGATCAGCGATATTTTGGGTGAGCTTGAAAAGCCGGGCCGCGACCCCCGCCCGGAGTTTACTACCGCGACATTCAAGGAGGGCGTGAACGAAATGAAGGACCTGCGCCCGGACATGATCCTGGAGGGCGTGGTGACCAATGTAGCCGCGTTCGGGGCGTTCGTCGACGTTGGCGTGCATCAGGACGGGTTGGTGCATATTTCCGCACTTGCCGACAAATTCGTGAAGGACCCGCACACCGTGGTCAAGGTAGGGCAGGTCGTCAAGGTCAAGGTGGTGGAGATCGATGAAAAGCGCAAGCGGATTGCGCTTACCATGCGCTTGAAGGAGGTTCCCTCGCAACGCGGGCAAGGCGCCGATAAACCTGAACAGCGCGGAGACGGGAAGGAGTATTTATCCCGACCTCAACAACAGAAACAAAAACAAAAACAGCTACAAAAACGGGAGCCTGTGGTTAATACCGCAATGGCTGCTGCTTTTGCGAAGCTGAAAGGTTAACTGTGCTTACGTATTAAGACTCACCACCAAGGTTTCCTGGTACAAAGGGATTCGGAGGGAAATTTCATCCTGCCCCTTCATTAAATACGTTGCAGCGACTGTGCCAAATGCTCCACCATGAAAACCTGCATTTTTTATGGGAGCCGCATCCCGCGTTTACACGCCCAAGGCACAAGTACGTGTGACGTATCTAGTATGGGGAGCTACGCCTAAACCCCAACAAACTTAACTTTCCTTTTAAAACAAAGAATTATTGGCTGCCTGAGGTGCGGTAAGACTCCGGGATGGAAACTGATTTGGCCCGGGCTTCAACACCGCTCGGCCTCTGCGGTTGGGAGGCATTCAAAGTTGCAAGTTGTATGGCCCTTTGCCGATGTAATTCAGCTTGTCTTGCATGGTTTTTTGCATCTTTATCATATTTGCGGGCCAACGCATGGGCATATCCCTGTAGATCCTGGGCTTTTCCACCGTAGAGGTAGCTTTTATCCTCATAATGTTCCAGCAGCCGTTTTTGTTCCTGAGCCTTGGCTTGCATTTCTCTGGCTGCATCTTCGTGAAACTTTGCCTTTGTTTCATAATCATCCAGGGTGACAGCACTCTGGACTTCCGCATCAGCATCTGTCGCAGAAACTGCGGATGAAAACAGTACTGCCACGAGTAGCGCTGCCGCCATGCCCGGGACATATAAAAGGGCAATAACTTTTCCTGTTTTCATTCCTCTCCTCTATTTTTCTGTTCAAACCCGATATCGAAAGAATCACACTTGTGAAGAAAGAATCACATCTGTGAATAAACTGTGAAGTTTTTGTGATTTTAATGTGAGGATGCTTTTTGATCAACTGGGTTCTCAAAAATTTCTCACAGAAAATGGCCGACGAAGCATGAGGTTTTGGAGGGGTTATTCCGTAGAGAGATCGCAATATGCAGGAGGCCGAGGGGGAACATACGGAACAGGAGCAGGACGGTGACCGGCGTCGTCAGTCATAACCAGACGATCATGCGGCGGGTGCAAGAGGCTACAAGGGTAAAGAAGCGAGCAGGGCCTGAGCTAATTCCGACAAATTCAGGCACACAATAAGCTTTTGATATAAGGAGTGATTGTTGTAAGTGATTGCCAGATTTGGCTGGCAATAATCGAAACGCCGGTTGTTGCAGAAGCAAGCGTGCCAGAAAGATCACCGAATACCGTTCACGCTTGCTGGACGAATTCACCCGCGCCTGTTTAGGGACGGGTTGGTTTTTCCTGGCAACACCGATAGAGCAGGAAGGCGTCCCAATGCAGCAAGGCTGCCGTCTTTGCAATCCATGACAGGGTGGGTTCCGCGTTGCCCTGGCACCCAAAGGGTGGTTCTATATTTTTTTATCCCGTCAACCGAGGTCAGTTGCCTTCCTTGTGTGTTAACACAAGTTTACTGAGGGCAGGGAGGATAATAAATGTACAGACCATGATCCAGAATATGCCTATGGTAATGATCAAACCCATGCTGGAGATGCCGGCATGCGGCGAGAAAGCCAATCCGCCAAAGCTGGAGGAAGTGGTCAGGGCCCCATAAAATATGGCCCTGGCGGTGCTGGACTGATAGATATTCTGCTCTTCAGAATCAGAAAGCGAATGGCGCAGCCTTACGAGCATGTGGATGCCGTTGTCAACCCCCAGTCCCAATAACAGCGGCAGAGCGATGATATTGGCAAAGTTAATGGGAGTGTGGGTGAGAACAGCGCTTGCCATGGTAAAGAGCCCGGCCAGTATGAGCGTTGCCATGATCAGGATGGTATCGATAACACTGCGCCGGATGGCGAGCAAAACAAGCGTGATGGCGACCAGGGCAATCACGATAGCCTCTTGAAAAGCATCGACCACTACCTTCATGGATTCCCAGTATATGATCGGCAGGCCGGTTGTCTCCGGTGCGACCGATTGCACCTCGGTAATAAATTCTTTCAGATTAGTCAGATCATTCAGGTCTTTTTTTGGAAAAATCTGGACACGGTACAAACCGTCCTTGCTCAGCCATCGGTTCCGGATATCGGGAGGCAGATCGTCCAGGCTGATTTTTCTGGCTTCCAGACTGGCTGATAGCTCTTTCATGACCTGCGGTAATGTGCTGAGCAACGCGGTCTGGATTTTTTCAATGAAAATTGTCCGGCTAGGCTGTTGCCCTTCGTCAAGCTGGACCAAAATTTCCTGCAATTCCTTTTTAAGGCGCGTTAATGACGCGCGATCCTGCACGTTGGTTTTTTGCGGCAGCTGTTTATCAATGGTTTCTACCAGGTGAGTGATGCCGGGGGCCGGATCGACATCGGTTTTTAGCTGGGGGAAATGCTGCACTTGCGGCCCCAGCATCAGCCCGAGGTCTTCAATCAAGAACAGTTTTTCATCCTGGTCTGTGGGTTGAAGGTCAAAAAGGCTGATGGTTTTACCAACTGAACCTAATGTCGACAGCTTTTGCTGCAGGATTTTGGCGCTATTTCCATCCTTCGCCAGGACATCCAGCGTCAGTGGCGTGGTTTCTTCGTCTTCCATTAATTTTTTGAACGCGATAACTGATTCGGTGCCGGGGTCGCGAAGGTCGATCGGATTAAAATCGGTTTTCACATTAAGCGCCAGCACGATGGAAATCAGCGCCACAACGAGGGTGGCGACGGAGATTGGCTTGGCGTAACGGATCGGTAAAGCTGCCAGTTTCTTTGACAGATCTGAGACCAGATGCCGATTTTCCTCCGGCCTGAACTTTCCCGGTGCCGGCAGGATTTTTAACAGTGCCGGCATGGTAACCAAAGTGATCAGCAGGCAAATAAACAGACTGGTCCCTGCCAGCAAGCCAAGCTCGGCGACGCCTTTGTAATCGGTGGGCATAAAGGCATAAAGCCCGATGGATGTCGTGCCGGCGGCCAGCAGCAGCGAAGGTCCAACGGTCATGAAGGTATCGCGTAGCGCTTGCTCTTTATCGACGTCATCGTTCAAATTATCTCGATAGCGTAAGCAAAAATGAATCGCATATTCCACGCCCAGGCCGATATTGGATACTGCAAAAGCTATTGAAATCAGGTTTAGTTCTGTAACGGCAATGGCTGCGAATGCGCCGCAGAAAACCATGCCCAAGGTCAGGGTCAGCAAGGTGGCTACCGTAAGCAAAATGGACCGGTAGGCAACCAGTAAAATAAATAACACCAGGACAACGGAGAAAACACTGGCGGTAAAGGTGCCGGTACTGATGCCTGCAAGCTCATCATCCTCCAGGCCGACTTCGCCCGTCACCCAGACCTTGACAACCGGCAGACCGGGATCCTGGATATCGGCAGCGGCTTTGCGGATAGCCTCGATCGCGCTTTCGGCAGGACGGATATGCGAGTGATCGAGCTTGGGTGAGACAATAATGAACGCCTTGTTGGAATGCCTTCTCTTCTCGGCAATCAATGATTCCCAGGAGAGCAAAGCTTTTTCCCCATTGATCGTTTTATGCAAAACAGATGCTATTTTGTCGGCCAGCGAGGCTAAATCGACAGGTACAACCTGGGCCTTGTCTGTTGCCTCCTTATCTGTAGCCTTGAGGGCATCCTCAAAAATAGAAAAAAAGCCGGCGAGATCGGGTTCCTGGGCAATTCTGCCGATAAACGGCTGGGCGATCGACAGGTTGTTGGATAGCGCCTGCAACTCGTCCGTATCCAGATAAAGCAGGCCGTTCTGGCGGAAAAATACGTTGTCATCGGGAATATAGGCGGAATGGAAGTGGTCCCTGTTATTGCTGAGCAGGCCCAGCAGTCTTCTACTCGCGGATTTGGTCAGTTCAGGCGTATCCGACTCGACCACCAGCAACAACGTGCTCAAATCCTGGGAAAAAGCTTGCTCAGACAGGCGGCGATATTGCTGAAAAGGCGCATCGGGCGCGATCAGCTTGCTGGTATCGGTATCGATGCGCAAATGATCGGCTGCGTAGTGTCCGGCCAAAATACCGAACATGATTATCATTGACAGTACGGTAAAAGGGTGGCGCAGTGTCCAGTTTCCCCAAAACGCGTAACTGCGGATTGTTGGCATAATCGGTCGGATCGGGCTCGATTAATTTGTTGGAGGATTAATTTATTTGAGACTCGATTAATTTGAGAGCAGCTTTGCGGAAGACGCGACTACCAAATTCGATACGGTTGGGAATCTTGAATGGAGCCCAAGCGCAAACGAATAAACAACGCTCGCTTCCATCTGTAATATATCGAAATCCTGTAAGACCGTTACGTGAACGACAGGTATCGATGCGGCGGCATGTCCGAACACCTTCAGTTTGTGGGAAATATTCCCTTGTCAGAACGACTTCTGAAAACAATTCAACCGAGGTCGTCCTATTCTTATATCGGAGGCGGATTTTCTCAGTATAACGTGGTTTCCTGCTCGTTATGGGCGGTGTCGGCGGCGAGATCGGCAATATTGCCGCGTATGCTGCAGCTGATGACTTCGATGCAGCTTTTCCAGAAACCACCCGAAAGGAGTTGCAGGCCGCGGAAATACCGGTTCGAGACCTCCGTTGGCGCGGTATACCTGCAGGTAATGCCCAGGCCCTCTTCATCGAGGTTGATTGTCTTATGCCACATCCATGCCGGGAAAAACAAAACATCACCTGGGTGCAGGTCGAATTCATAGCGCGGCGCATATTCTGTCAGTGCATAAGCATCACGATCACTCGGTTCGCCATTCTCATCGGCGTTGAACTCTGCAAACCGCCGCATGCCGTTTCCACGCGCCGCCGGGTACAACAGCCAGGAGTATTCAGACTCGATCAGCGTCCAATGTTTGGACCCAGATACGGCCAGATACCAATTGGGACCTTCCTCGCAGTGGTAGTTCGCATTCAAACCCGCTCCCAAGCCCAGAATCAGAAAACTCAGAACGGGTTTCGACGGCCGCCCCATGACAGGAAAATATCCGTGTGACCGCGGGATGCCAAAATATTCGTAAAAAGTCGGGTTTTGGTCGAGCAGCAATTGTTGCGGGATGAAATTGCGGCGGCGATCCTCGGCGATCCGGCGCAGGGAGGTATTAACCATCTTCTTGGTACCCTTGTCCAAAGCCTGCACCACCGTGTTCGGAAATCGTTCCGCGAGCCTTGTAAGGGTCCAGTCCTCGGAGGCATTTTCTACAAATCCGCGCAGCACGCAGGGAATGGATCGTTTGACGTGCTCGCGGTAAAATCGGTGCGGATCAATCTCACCAGGCCCATACTCGGAAATTGCCAGAACTTGCTTGCGCGGTACGCCGTAGTTTTGCAATCGCCGTAGTATCCGCTGCTCCCTGCGCCGACGAACGTCTCGCAACAAGTCGGGATTATGGGATAGGTGCTGACACAACATGATGCTTTTCAGCGCCAGCACATTGCCGTATCCCAGGGGCAGTTTCGCTACCCCGCGTTTGCCTATTCGCTCAATAAGAAATGTGTGCAGGAAAAGTTGCTGCTCCACCACCAATTGCCACATAACATATAGAATCGTGGCCACTCCAGCTAGCGGTGTGGCAAGCAGGTTTCTCGCATACGCCAGTGTCGTTCTTTTTTTTGTCTTGCCTGTACTCGCCATCGGATGCCTCCTTTGGTTCGCTTCTCTACGTTTAATTTCACCTTGAGAATTAGTTCATGCAAAACTTCGTTATTTGTTCAGCCAAGTCTGATTCCGGTTTGGTATGGCGATGAAATGATGGAAAGATACAAATTAAGGTTGCGAATTAATTCAGTTGTCTCGATCGAGCTAGAGGTGGCGGGAAGCGATTCTAATTAATTTCAGCACTGGAGCCATACGCCATACGATGAAGCGCGTCCGTCTTATGCTGCCTGGTACGCCCTTCACATTAGACAACGCCGCGGCAATCGTCAAGCCTGCTTTTTCTTCGATGAAGATTATGTCACCTGTCTTGATCGGCTGGCGGAATGTGCCGGCAGGGGGGGTGCGACTCATTCCTGTTTACTGTGAGAGTCCATGATAGAGGTTGGTTTCAAAAACGGGGAAAGTATTCAGGTCGGCCAGTTAAATTAAACCGGGAGCAAATTGCTGCATGCGGAGCGTCCCGTTGACCTGCCCATCTGTTTTTGGGAGCACGATGAATTGCAGGTGGGGGTTGTCTTGACTTGTGCGGTATCGCGCTTTGCGATATAGCTATGAAGAATATTTGCCCTCAGCAAATGACTGGGAGGGGTTAGTCTCTCACATTGCTTATCAGCGCATCGTGATTGAGGAAATGGAGCAGTACCGGCAATGAGAAACGACGAATAGAAAACCGACGGGAGGCACTTGTCGCGTTTTGAGTTAGGCAGTAATAACGTCCCGCCTTGGCATACAAGAACACCAACCTTCTGTTGTCGAACAGAAGCACTCGAGCCACGCGGTCTGGAAGTGAAAATCGGCAACCGAAATTTCCGGTCTACGCGCAGACATCTCCACCCGCATTGGAGCAGTCCGATTTTGCGCGGCTTCAACGACATTGAATGGCTTACTTACCCCATCAGCTCTGATTGGGTTGCGATCGCTCGACCTGTAGACACTCGCTTCAGCGGTAAATCCCGGCATATTACAAATGCTCATTTCACACCTCCCCTGATCCTTGCCTCGATGCTAAATGCAAGGTTTGCTTACGGCTTAAAAATACAGAGATTAGGTTTTAATTCTCAATGTCTCTGTACGTTTTCGCACATAGGCCCTGCGGTGAACCCTGTTCACGTGTCTGCCGGCGGGAGGCATTTTCTCTTTCCTGGCGGGCGAATTCAGCGGGTGTTGCCCACTGCAATGCAGAGTGGGGGCGCGTCTCATTATAGTACTGCCGCCACTCATCAATCTTGCGCCTGGCGTCCTCCAAGACATCCTGCCGCAACTGTCCGTGGCTTTCTTCATTGGCCGAATCGCGGTTACCAAGGCGGTATATTGCATTTGCATGTTGGAGGACCACGAATAACTAACCGGTGTGCCTGCCTCGATCGAATCAATACAGAAGGCTGCTTCCTGATAGCTTCCAGGGATTTTTAATCTGCCTCTTCGAATTTCCAGATGCTCGCTCATCTCTGCATGGCTCTTGCGATTCGATTCCTTCTCTTACGGTTCGATTCCTTTTTTGCGCAATTCCGCTTTCGCTTCCTCGCTTTTATCCAGGTTCAGCCCCATGAACTTCAGCACCGCCGGCGTCTTCGTGAATTGCAGGTCACGGTATTCGACCACCTGGATGCGATTGCCCCACGGGTCGAGAAAGTCCAGGAAGCCGCCTTCCAGAATTTTTGCGCCTGCCGCTTTTGCCAGTTCACGCACTCGGGACCGATCATCGACCACGAGACCGAAATGCCTGTCGTCGTCCGCACCCTGGGTTCGACCTTCGGTTAACGCGATGAACTGATCACCCATATCGATGAAAGCTGATTTCTGGCCGCGGCCACGCAATTCGAAGGTGAAGATGCGGCCATAGAAGGCGAGCGCTTCATCGATATTTCCGACTTCGAGCGCGATATGGTTGATGCCGACCAGGCGCGGTTTGGTATTTTCGTCCATGCTGTTTTCTCCGGATGATTAACGGGTTTTATTGCCGGGAATTCTCTTTGCCTGCCTTGTTGGGTCAGGACGGCCGAGCTACCCCTTCCAACCGAGCCCAATTTTATCGATGTTCTTGATTTGTACACGCGCTCCTTATTTCGCGCGCCGCTTGACAGCATAGCCATAGGGGGTCGGCCAGTCAGGCTCCACCCCCATTGCATGCTGCGCCTTGAGAGCCCAGTATGGTTCTCGCAGCAATTCCCGCCCGATAAAGACGAGATCCGCCTGGCCGCTGGTAATGATTTCATCTGCGTATTGTGAGTCGGTAATCAGGCCTACGCCACCCGTTCGGATTTCCGCCCCCGCGCGGATGCAGCCGGCAAATGGAACCTGGTAGCCTCTGGCGACAGGAATCTTCGCATCGGGCGTTGTTCCACCGGAGGAGACGTCAATTAGATCCGCGCCCAATGCTTTGAGTTCTCTGCAAAGAACGATGGATTGCTCAATATCCCAGCCTCCATCCGCCCAATCGGTTGCCGAGATGCGTACGAAAAAAGCCAGCTCCTGAGGGATAACTTCGCGCAGCCGTCCCGCGACTCGCAGCAATAGCCGCACGCGGTTTTCCAGACTGCCGCCATATTCATCCGTGCGGTGGTTGCTGATCGGCGACAGAAATTCATGCATCAGGTAACCGTGAGCGGCGTGCAACTCGATCACTTTGAAGCCTGCCTGGAGCGCACGTCGCGCGGCTGATTCCCATGCATCGATGCAATGCTCGATATCCGCTTCAGACATGGATGCCGGAACCGGGTCTCCTGCATCGAAGGGCAGGGGGCTGGGACCGATAACCGGCCAGCCACCTTCAGCAGCCGTTTTCAGGCTGTTTCCACCAGTCCATGGGGCATCACAACTCGCCTTGCGCCCGGCATGAGCGAGCTGTATACCGGGAACCGCGCCTTGTGCCTCGACGAACCTCGAGATCCGAGCCAATGGTTCAATATGATCATCTTTCCAGATTCCCATATCACCCGGCGAAATGCGTCCCTCGGCGGTAACTGCCGTGGCCTCCACCATTACAAGCCCTACACCGCCTATCGCCCGACTGCCAAGGTGAACCAGATGGAAATCATTGGCAAAACCATCCTGCGCCGAATACATGCACATGGGTGACATTGCGATCCGGTTGCGGAAAGTGACGCTGCGAATGGTCAGCGGCGATAGCAGGTCAACCTCCGGGACCTCACGGTCGTGTTCGCTCTGGCATTGGGTCTGGATTGCGCTTGGGCCAGCGCTTCTGTGAGCGGGCAAAGTGGCGCTTTGGCGCAAAGTGGCAGTAGTCATCAAATTTTCGGTTTCGCTTACGGACGGGGGACCTTCGGATTTGTCGCGTTTGCTCTGATCATAATAGGTCATGATTTTCCTTTATTGAAAAAGTACCTGTTGACCCTGTGCAACTTCGTGGATTCGGCCGGTTGCTTGATCCGTACATTAAATCTACACCGTGACGCTATTCAGGGGCGCATTAACGTAATGTAGCTTAAGGGATCGCTGTTGCAATGCTATTAATGCAGGAGAATCAGCGCTAAATTGGACTGGGTTACGCCACGAAACCAGATGCTTTGAGATATGCCGCCGATGGTTACAGTTTCCATGGTTGCAATGCTGCCGGGAATGATGTGATTCTTCGCATCCGTGAATGGAACGGTATGAACGCAGCCGGTGCACAAAAGGAACAACGCAACGGTGGCAACGTGCCCGAATGATAAAGGGCGAATAATCCAGAAAGATTTCTTCCAAACCATGTGTCAATGTCTCTTGCTTTCAAAGTATAGAGTGCTATACCTGTAAAAAGCTCTGGAAAAGTTCGGCGCTTTTTTCGTGGATATATTCATAAACAGCTTCTTAAGGAAAAGGAGATTTATCATGCGCACAATCAAGATGATTGCCGGAGCAATGGCTGCTACTGCCAGTCTTTACATTCCGTCCGCATTGTCCGCGCCGCCTGTGGTCTACAGCGGATCTGGCGCTGACGCCACCACTGCCCTCGACGCTTTCCGCGCCGCGATTGGCGGGGCCAAGAATACCGCTGGGCCTGAAGCGAGTGGGCGCCGTGAAATCAGCTGGGATGGTGTAAAGCTTGATGGCACCGACGCAAATCCGAATACGCAGGTGGTGGACTCCGGCCATACGGTCGTCATCCCCGTCGACCGTTTTCGGGCGCAGGGGGCATTATTCGAAGACCCCTATGCAGTTAGCGGTGACGGTTTTGCCAGCGTTAACCCGGGCACCGCCGGACAATTCCCCGCTTTTAGCCCCAACAATACCTTCGTCATGCAGGATCAGACACCGTACCAGTTCGACGATCGCTTCATCGGTCAAAGCTTTACCATTCCCGGCACGGCAACGGCGGCAGGCACACGTGGTTTCGGTGCAATTTTTATCGATGTGGAAAAAGCCGGAAGCAGCAGCATTGAATACTTCGGTCATGACGCCGGCGGACACGAGGTCAGCCTCGGTACATTCGCAGTGCCCACCGGCGCAAGCGGCGAACCCCAATTTCTCGGCGTGCTGTTCGATAACCCTGTTGTGACTGACGTCAATTTGACCGTCGGAACCAATACCCTGTTTAACTTCGACGGTACCAGCTTCCAGTCATTTGGTCCGGAAAACCTCAGTGGTAATACTGATCTTGCCGTCACCGACGATTTCGTCTTCGCCGAACCGACCATGGCGGCTGCTGTTCCGGAGCCATCATCATATGCCTTGATGCTGGCTGGCCTGTGCCTGATTGGTTTCGCTGCGCGTCACAAAACAAGGCTTAACCTGGTTTAGCTGTGTTCGGACAATTCCGTCTTGATGACGGGGTTTGTTTTCTGTGGAAATGAAGTAACACCCATGCTTGCGAAGTCGCCGGTAAGGTAGTTTGCTACAAGCGGTCGAGCTTCAAATTTCTTCCAAGGAATGAGCATTTACACCTGCAATAAGAGTGTAGTTGATGGTTCCGGTTGTGCCCTTTTTTATCGATGCAGGTACTTGCTGGAACGCCCAGAGTCCGAGGTTGTCATGGCGCAGGTTCTGGCTGCTGTTGAAAAATGCCCGGACCATAATGGGACCTGCTGTCGGGCCTGTGGTTGAATTTATCCTGATTCTGTAGCTCGGCGTATTCCCGTTGGGCCACCCGGCATCATCTGTATGGATAGAGTCGAACATTGGCATTGCAGGGTTCAGTGCGTGGGGCGTCACTGGCAGCAGCAGATTTGCCAATGAGGAATCGTAGGATAACGTCGCGGTATCGTTTTCGGTATGCAAACGAAGCGCGTCAACATCATGCCGGACATTATCAATAAACATGCTGGAAACCTGAAGGAGCCGCATCGACTCGAATGTTTTTGTCTGCAGGGCATCCGGCATCACGTCCTCTGTGAATTCAAACGTTCCCGCCACATGGAGTGTGCTGGCAAGCTCATGCGGCTCTTCCAGTGCCAACAGCCAGGTGAGATCCATGATCTGATTAGTCGTTCCGCTGTCTCGTAAACGATTTGCGGGGGAGTTCGTAATCCGGATTAGCATCCTGCCCGTGCTACCTTGATTGAGCTGGGAGGTGTCAATGGCAACGCGCTTTAACTGGGGATGGAAGAACAAAATCTTTTTCGGGCATGAAGCCGATGTGCCGGAGATTGCAGGGCCGAGGACCAGGCTTTGACCGAACGGCAGTGGCGGCGTTGGATCAGCCCCGGCCTTAAGCCGCAGATAACCGGAAGAGTAGATGACAAGAACCTGGGGAAAACGGCTTGTATTGGATACGCGTTTCGCAAAGGATAAAAGCTTTGTCATCCCCATCGATTCGCCGTTGATCAGGACTTCGAACGGATCTTCGGGAATGTACGCCCGGAGCTTTTTTATCACCCACACGCCGTCGTTAAACATCCCTAAGCTCCGTATCCTTTTTCCGGGAAAATGCCATGGAGGCTTTTTCGGTGTCGTCGAGTATACCGATTACTCCTCAGCGATCTTGTGGTGGAGTTTGGTGCGGAAAAGCGGCGCGATACGCCGGATAACGCCGGATAGCCCGCATCAGCGGGTCGACGCTGGCAGCGCAGCCCGGGCTATTTGTCGTAGGTGGTCAGTTGTGCGCCCGTCGGAGCGATAATCGTGGCGAGCAGGCGCGCAGGTAGCGTCCTGCTGGGATTCTCCATGAATGAATGCACGGTCCCGTGCGGTTCGCTCCAGCTTTGCCCGGCGCGATACTCTATCAGCTCGCCACTGTCGAGCTGTGAACGAACAATCCCTTCAAGCACATAGACGAAGACGATGCCTGCATGACGATGGCTGGCACTCCTGGCGTCGGGTGCCAGATTTACGATGACTGCTGTCAGTGTCTGCCCAGGATCATTCGGAAGCACCTCCGCCGTGACAGGCGTGAGAGTTATCCCATCGGAAGTTTCCCCGGCTTGTGCCTCTGCAGCTCCGGCCAAACATCCAACGCTCAGGAAGGCAGCGGCAAGAAATATTTTAATGACGCGCTCCAGGCCCATGATTGAATCGAACTTCATTGTCGTTCCCATCGATAATGTTCCTCATGAATGCGAATCGTGCAATCGTCCTTGAAACTGCGAAAAAAGCCGCTGTTTCCGCCGCGCTAAAGAGCGCAATATAGCAACTATTCGCAGGGATGTCAGGAATCTCGAGTACGAACATACCTGTAGAACGTACCACAGAGCATCCATATCCTTTACAAACCTGCCTTCCTTCTGTTCGTGGCCGGGCACGCGCCGGGGCCGCTGCGCATGGATACAGGCGGCTTTTGGAACCCATGAAAAGTGTTTGGTAGTTTATCGAGGCTTCGAGCGGTTGCGTTTACCATAAATGGGTGATGGATAGGCTCCGCGTTTGTTCTCGCCGGGCGTGAGATAAACCCAGGTGCCGCCGCCACCTCCCCAGGTCTGCACGTCATCGGACGCGTCCAACAGTTTTAAATACAGGGAGGAAAGCCATTTTGCCTTATAACGTGCTCTGGCAAGGTCCACATAACCGCTTAGATAATAGAGTGCCCATGAAGCCGCCCAGCCAATAGTTTGACGCATGATTATCCGCCTCCGGAACTGTACTTGCCGCAAGTGAGCGCGATGTACGCGCACCGGCAGCTGCAAGCGCACATCTTACGAGCTTGATCGGCGTTAGCAATTGGACTCTGGTACTAGCTTGCCTCGCCGAATCCGCCAACAGCGCGGGGCGCCATGCAGCTTCTGCCGAAGGCGTGAACTGTTGAGGCTTTAAAAAGGCGGTTGAGTCGTTACCAAAAAGCTGACCCCAAATCATTAGCCTGGTACTGGTGGGAAGGTTTCGAAGGAACAACCGTTGGAGGGGAAAAAGAAAACAGATCGGGTTAAACCTGACTGCCCGATCCGTTTTTATTTATTATGTGATCTTTATTTCTCGTTACTTGCCTTATTTTCGTGCGCCCCTGCCGGGATATCGAATGTCAGCGTTGCACGATGGCGAAACGCTTCAAATTTATTCCCTTGAAATTCTCCTGGCTGCCTTTCCAAGTGTATGACTTCCAGGACGTACTGGCCGGGCGAGGGCGTTTTTATGTTGATCTTGCCGTTTTCGTCGGTCGTGTGTTCCTGCATCCAGAAATTGGGGGCGTAGACCATGACTTTGGCTTTTGCCAGCGGCGCATTCTGAAAATAAACAGTGAATGCGTTAGGGGATCCATTCTCCGGGACTATATCCAGCATGAGTTCCAATTTAGGGGCTGTATGTTCCGCCAGCGGACTGAAGCGCGTGTAAAACATTGGCTTCACGATACCGATACCTTGCCTGGTCCAATTCTTGACCTCATAGGCAAGCTCCTCGGCGATAATCGGTGATTTATGATCTGAAATTACGCCGAGATCGAAGTGAGTCTCCTTTCGTACCACTTTAATCTCATTCCGATTCCCGGCCGCGTCGAGTATCCATGCTCGTGGTCCTTTTATCTCATCAAGTCTGCCAGGACTCGTCTCTCTTTCCTGTTCCTGGTATTCCCCGAAATAAAGCCGTGCATGATGCGACTTGTCCTGTTCGATCCAGATGTAATGCGCGGCCGCGGGGAATGCGAGGATCAGTCCGGTTAGAACCAGGGCGGCATGAACAAGCAGTTTCTTAAACATGATGTAATTCCCTTGAAAATAAAAGATAAGGTAACTCAAACTGGAATATTTAAAAATAGCGATTAAACTGATGGTAAACGATGGCACTCGAGTTGATCTGCTCATTCTGCCTTGCACATAATGCGGCCCCGCGCTATGTTAAATGCGTATACCCTCTATTACTTTCTATGCGGATTTTGCCGGCAGATTCTGGTCAGGCTGCCGCCAGCCCATTTAAACAAGACGCGGTACTCGGCTTCTGTCCGTTCATGAGCGTGCAGGAAGAGCATCAGCATTTCGAGATCGAGGAGCTTGCCAAGTGAGGGCGCATTGCCTTCCGGAATTACCATTTCAACCATCAGGAGTTTATCGTTTTCAGTCATCCCACCGATGGCAATTCTTGAGGATCGTCAAGGGGGCATCAGCAGGTGATGGCTGCGCAGTATCTGATATTAATTTGATATCAGCCGAAAAAACAACCGTACTCATCCCTGTCAACGACGTCAAGAAGAGCCGCAAGCGTCTTGAATACACAATTTGGCTCGTAGTTGTGCCACTTAAGATCCTGGCGCATCCAGAACAACTTCCAATGATCACGGGTTCGCACGTACGTAGCCTTCGCCACGGGAAATTCCATCTTCAGTGCCGGATTTTGCCAATCAGGGCGAACCTCAAAGATTTCCACGCTATGGCCAGCGATGCGGTATGAGATATCGAGCTCATCACGAATATGAACAGGTGGTCGCCGGCGTGCCAGGAACTGTGCAAGCGCCTTCTCGCAGCGTTTGAGTTCGATCTCGCTAAAGGCCATGTCGGCCGCGCTTAACGTATTTTTCGTATTTTTGAAACATATTCATGCGCTGCAATGCCGCCGATTCACTGAAGAGTTGTCCAGCAGGCATTTCCATATGTTATTCATCAGTTCGATTGATTCGCCTGCTGTACTTTTGTTTCAGGAAATCTAAAATTTCACAGATAGGAGCCAAATCTGCTTCTCATGATTCACGTAAATTACTTTGACCGTGTGGATGCCGAGTCCGTATGCACACGTGGCGTCGTAAATCCATTGCTGACTAACCGCGTATGTGTCTACAATTGTCGCTAAAGTAGAGGAGCTTACATGAAATTGGTGCGTGCACGAATTCAGAATTTCCGAAATATCGAGGATTCCGGGGAGTTCAGCCTTGATGAGCACATAACCTGCCTGGTCGGGAAGAATGAATCGGGCAAGACAACGCTGTTGACGGCACTTTATCGGCTCAATCCTATCTTCAGGGATGCGGGTTTCCAGTGGCAAATAGACTACCCCCGACGCCACTTATCGGACTACGAAGAACGCCACGACGGCAAAGATGCGGATGTAATCACAACATGGTGGACGATCGAACCCGCCGAAAAACAGGCTATCTCCAACGCATTCGGTGCTGGAGCACTGCAGAGCGACGAAGTCGTGGTAAAAAAGGACTATGGCAACGTAATCCGCTGGACAATCAGGTTCGATGAAGCGGCCATCGTTCAACATCTCATTGATACCAGCAGTCTCCATGATGATGAAAAAGCGCATATCGGTTCAGTTCAAACGATGGCGGAACTGAAGGCAAAAACAGAATCGCTTCATGAATCGTCACCGGGCAGATGGCAATGCATCCAGAAAATTGACCTTGATTTTCCGGAGGCCTCGGTTTCCCAGGCTATTGTGAAACTGCTGGACCTGCCGGAATTCATGCTGTTCTCCCAATATCAACGGATGCAAGGTCAGGTCAGTCTTGAGCAGATTCAGCAGAGGGAGTCAAGCAACACGCTGGAAGCGGCGGACCAGGTGTTCATTGCGCTCTGCAAAATGGCCTCCACCACGATTGCACAAGTTGCCTCCATTCAGGATTTCGAGAGCCTCATTTCGCGCTTCGAAAGCGCATCCAACAAGATTTCCGCTGAAATGTTCCGTTACTGGAGCCAGAATAAATTCCTTAAGGTAATTTTCCGGCTGGACCATGCCCTGCCGGGTGACCCGCCTCCCTTCAATAGTGGCCGCATCTTCCGGACTCGCATTCTAAATGAGCTTCACGATGTGACGGTTCCGTTCGACGATCGCAGCACGGGCTTTGTCTGGTTTTTCTCCTTTCTTGTGCTGTTCTCACAGATGAAGAAGCAACACCAGAAAAGGATGGTATTGCTGCTGGATGAACCGGGGCTGAGCTTGCATGGCAAGGCGCAGGCCGACCTTCTGCGCTACTTCCGGGAGCGTCTTGCACCTGACCATCAAGTCATCTATACGACGCATTCCCCATTCATGGTGCCGTCCGACAATCTTCTCTCGGTGCGCACTGTCGAGGATATGGTTGTTTATCATGAGAATGGGGAGCCCGAAGTTAAAGGTACCAAAGTCGGCAGCGAGGTTCTCAGTACCGATCCGGATACGCTGTTTCCACTGCAGAGTGCGCTGGGTTACGAGATGACCCAATCGCTGTTTGTCGGTGAACATACATTGCTGGTGACGAGACCGTCCGATCTTCTTTTCTTGCGGGCAATGTCGGAAGTACTGCGTTCTCACAAGCGCATACCGCTTGATCCGCGTTGGACTATCTGCCCCGCTGGCGGTATCGAGAAAGTCAGCGCCTTCATGAGTTTTTTTGGTGGTAACCGTTTGCATGTTGCGGTGCTGACAGATTTTGCATCAGATCACGAGAGGGTCGAAAACCTGCGCCGATGGAATACTTTGCGCGATACGCATATTTTTTCGATGGGCGCCTCGACAGGCCAGCAGGAGGCGGATGTCGAAGATATGCTTGGTACCGGGCTTTACGTGGAGATCGTAAATGCGTGTTACGGCCTCAAGGGGCGGCAGGCCCTGCCTGTCCCTTCAGCTGGTGCGGTGGCGCGCATTGTCGCGTACGCGGAAGAACATTTCCGTACGCAACAAGATGTTGTCCCGGGCGTGAATCCCAAGTTCGACCGTTACGCCCCCGCCGTCTATTTCACGGAGCACCAATCCGAAATCATCAAGAAATTGTTTGGCGCGGATCTGAAAGCCACTCTTACCCGGTTTGAAAAATTATTTACCGAGTTGAATGCGCTGTTGCCGGAATAGTCGCATACCGATGGCAGAGCGATGCCGTTGCATAAAAGGCCGATCCGATGGTTTGGTCCGGGTCTGGTAGCGGTGGAGCCCCAATTGGCAACTCGTTTCGGATTTCAGTACTTCTATGCAGCAGAGATGTTTATTCGGGACGATCAGGAATTTGGTATGTACCAAGTAACCTGGTTGAGTCCGATGAAAGTAATGGAAGGGCCGTAAAATCAGGCAAACCAGCGTAAGAAAGCGGCTGCGGTCAGCGCCGTTACGCCCAGCGCAATAAGCAGTTTCCAGGCAGCGCGGCGTTTTTCTTCAGTCCAGCCAGCGCCCTGGCGCAGATACATTACAGCAATGCTGAGGCCGCCCACCGCACACATGATTTTGATAACCAGCGCGGCAAAGGCTACTCCATGCAAGTCGGGCAGCTTTTCGTAAAAATAATAGCTGACTACGCTGAACCCCATGCCGCTCAATGCCTGGGCTGCCCAGCCTAACCCGACCAGCCACGCAAACTTGCGCTGGACGGGGACGGGCTGTGCTGCCGGGTAGAGCGCAAAAATTGCAACGCCTACCACGGCAGCGGCGCCAAAATTGTGCACGAGTTGCACAATGGCGTAGTCGAGGTTTTCAAACACAATTATGTGGTTGGCTCTACGCTGACATTGATGCATTTCTGCGCGCCAATCGGCGTGTGCGCCTTGTTGACCACCTTGATGCATATCTCGTGCTGGCCCGCCGGAAGTGTTCCCAGTGCGTGGGTGCCTTTTAATCCGCGTAACGTCACAGCTTCGTTGCTGTCCAGGTAAAGATGCGTATGATCACCTTTTTTTCCCAGTGACACCTCGTAGTCGATATTGACATCGCCTTTCGGGCTAATTTTGGCGCCATCCGGAGGTGATGAAATCGCGACGGAAGCGTCGGCCGAAGCGCCGGCGGCAAATGAAACCGGGACATAGCAGCCAAGAACAAGTGAAGCTGCCAGAACGTAAGAGATACGCATCGTTATTCTCCTTGAAATATTAAATTGAAGTGGCCATAAAAAAGACGGGAAATAGTTTATTCAGCGCAAAGTCACATAAACCGGAAACTTGTAGATTCCAGGCGAACTCTACATTTCGAATTCTACCCTTGAAGTATGTCCCAGCCCAGTTTCGTTTTGCGCCATCGGCCGGCTTCAGCGACCTTGGAGCCCACCGCGCTTTCGCGTGAATGGAAAAACCGGCTGACCACTGAATGGCGTGCATAGTCTAGCTCAGAATGCCCGCCCTTGCAGAGCTACAGTTGAACAAGATTTGAATGGTGTATGGAAATTATCCTGAATCCGGCAGTTGGACGTGTGATGTGTGTTCGCCAATCAGTGACAGACCGTTACAACTGGTCAGCACGTCGCGAATTTCCGTTCAGCCGATTTTCAGGAATGCGATTTTCGCAAAGCGAATACAACTGGACTCAAGTACAGTTGCGCTAGCGATAGCGCGTGCAGGATCGAAGCTTTGGTGGAGACATTCGCTCATTAGAATTGGCAGTTTGCTTACCGAGAAAAAAGATATCCTGTAAAGCTTGTCTACGGATGTGCTTGAATATTGCTGTCGAGTCGACTGAATAACTTGTGATTACCGGCTAACTTGTGATTACCGGCAGGGGAGGACAGCAAGCGCGGCCGGGTCGTAACGATCGGAATAGGGGAATTTATAGATGCGTTTTATCCATGCGGCTGATTTGCATATCGATAGCCCGCTACGCGGTTTGAGCCGCTATGACGGGGCGCCTGTTGACCGCTTGCGCAATGCCACCCGCCGGGCGCTGGTGCAACTGGTGGACCTCGCGCTGGATGAGCAGGTAAATTTTGTGCTGCTGGCCGGGGATCTCTACGATTGCGATTGGTATGATTTTCATACCGGCCTATTTTTCCGTGAGCAGATGGTGCGGCTGGCGCGCGCCAATATTCGGGTGTTTATCGTGCAGGGCAATCACGATGCGCAGGGAGTCATCAGCCGCCAGTTACCCCTGCCGGACAATGTAACGACGTTTTCCAGCAAGAAATCCGAAACAGTGCGGCTCGATGATCTGGCGGTGGCCATCCACGGGCGCAGCTTTCCGGATCGCGAAGTACCGGATGATCTGGTGCCGCTTTACCCGGAGCCTGTGCACGGTCTATTCAATATCGGCGTGCTGCATACGAGCTTGACCGGCGCCATCGGCCACGACACTTATGCCCCGACCAGCCTGGCGGTGCTCACGGCCAAGGGCTATGACTATTGGGCATTGGGCCATGTCCATGCCCGGCAGGTCGTGTCCGAGAAAGCGCCTCGCATCGTGTTTCCCGGAAATTTGCAAGGGCGTCATGCTAACGAAACCGGCCCCAAAGGCTGCGAACTGGTCACGGTAAATGCGGGCACTGTCGAAGCAAGTTTTATTGAACTTGATGTCGTGCGCTGGCATCAAGTGACCGTGCAACTCGATGGCGTGAACGATGTTGCGCAAGCGGCCGAGCAGGCGCGGAAAGCACTGGCAGCAGCCATAGCGGGTGCAACCACTCTCCTGCATGCGGTCAGGGTCAATCTGATCGGACAAACCCATCTATACGAGTTGGAAGCGAAGCAGCCGGGGACGTTGGCCGCCACAGTACAGGCTGCGGCACAGGATATTAACGATTGCGAAGTCTGGATCGAGCAAGTGCGCCTCGCCATCAGCTCGCCGATCGATCGTGCCCAGGCTATGGCAGGGCAAGACGCCATTGCAGAGTTGGTCCGCCTGGTAGATGAGCTGGCTGCGGATGATGCCATGCTGGCGGACTGGTCGAAGCAGGCGATGGGCGACGTACTCGCCAAGCTGCCCCTGGAAGTACAGGCCGATGTGGCAAGTGATGGTTTTCCCCGGCTCGACGACCCGGCCTCGCTGCGAAGCCTGCTGGCGGATGCCGAGGCAACGCTGCTGGCGCGCCTGAACGTGGAACGTGCCGATGGAAGTGGGATCCGATGAGAATAGAGAAGCTGTTTTTATCCGCCTTCGGTCCGTTCACGGATCGTGCGCTGGATTTCGCGGCAACGCCCGCCAATTTCCACCTGATCTATGGCCCGAACGAGGCTGGCAAGTCATCGGCATTACGCGCGATGGGCGACCTGCGTTTTGGCATCCACCCGCGTAGCACGGACGATTTCATTCATGAATACAGCCGTATACTGCTCGGAGGCGTATTCGCGAATATTGGCGGCGAACGCGTTGCCCTGGCGCGCCGCAAAGGAAACAAGCAGACGCTACTCTATGCCGATCCAGGAAACGGTAAGCCGATCGGCGGTACCGCCGTCGCTTCCGCCGTTGAGCGTGCCCTGACCGGAGGCCTGGATCGGAAACAGTTTGAGGTTATGTTTGGAATCGATCATGAACGCCTGCGCGAAGGCGGCAAGCTACTGTTGAGCGCGGATGGCGAGCTTGGCTCGGCATTGTTCGAAGCCAGCGCCGGAACGCGAGGTGTAACGGCTCTATTGGCTTCGCTACAGGAGGATAGCCGCCGCTATTTTATCCCACGCTCCAAACAGGCCACTCTCAACGAAGCCAGCCTCCAGATTGATGAATACAAGCGTGCCTATCGCCAGGCGTTGACCAGGCCTGCTGAATGGAAAGACCGCAAGCGCACCCATGCGGATGCAAAGGCAAAGCTTGCTGAACTGAGGGACCGATTGGTCAAACTGCGGCGCAGGGAAAACGAGTTGACTGAATTGCGGGCAGTTCAGCCCCTGCTGAAGCAATATGATGACGCTCTGGCTGCGCTGAACGGCCTGACGGAGATCCCGTTATTACCCACAGATGCAAGAGAAAATCGCCTGGCCGCCGAACAGTCGCTGCAGGTAGCACTAAAGGCTATTTCCCAAGCGGATGCCGAGCTGGTGGAATATGCTCAGGAAAAGGCGCAACTCATGATCGAGCCGCCATTGTTGAGGCACGCCGCCGCGATTGAGCGTCTGATCAAAAATCGAGATACGGCGAGCTATACGTATGTTGAATTACGGAAAACCCAGGCTGAGGCCGATAGCGCCCGGCTCGCGCTGGTTGCGATGACAGCCAAAATTGCGGGAGGTCGTGCAATTGATGATGTGCTGGCAGCCGTTCCCTCTATGGCCGACCGGGTGATGCTGAATGAGCATCTTGCTCAGTGCGATACCTTGGAGGGACGTTTGAGTTCGCGCCACGAGCGGGTTGCGGACATTCTGAAAAAACTGCAACAGCAGCCGGAAGACAAGCGGCCAATGACGGATGCGGCTTCGCAACGAGCAATTGAAGAAGCATTGCATACGGCACGAACAATGGGTGATTTCACAAAGCGCCACGAGAAGCTGCAAGGCGAAATAGAGGATCATGCGCGGCGAGTGCGGCAGGGCTTGACTGACCTTGGGCTGTCTGCCGTGGAACAACTGCAAGGCAGCCAGCTATTATTGGGGGCGGAAATAACCTCTGCGGAAAAGGAATTCGATCGGCTTGAAACTGAAATCAATAGCCTGCACAAGGAGGAAACAGCGCTCAAGCACGACCTCCAAGCTCAACAGCGGCGTCAACATGAATTTGCGGCGGAGGGTGAAGTGGTCACCGCGCAAACTTTGCACGCAGCCCGCGTGCATCGCGACCATGGTTGGGAGTTGATACGCAAGGCATTTATTCAGCGTAGCGAAAATCCGGAATCGCTTGCCGCCCAATTTGATCCGAACCGCCCCTTGCCTGAAGCATTCGAGAATTCGCAGAACGAGGCAGACCGCCAGGCGGATCTGTTGCGCGAAGGCGCCGAGCGAGCCGCCAAGGTGGCTGAGTGCGAGATACGTGTCGCTGAAATGGAAGCACGATTAAAAGAAATTATTCTGTTGAAACAAGCCAATGTACTCGCGCAAGAGCAGGCTCAGTCAGCTTGGCTCGGCAGGCTCTCCGCCGCGAACTTGCCTGTCCATCAACCGGCAGCGCTGCGGGAATGGTTGAATCTGCGCAGTGCGGTTTTGGAGCGGATCACCCATCACGTTAAGGTATTGAATGAGCAGTCCCGTCTTCTCGCTGAAGCGGAACAGGCTGCATCGAAGCTTGGCATGGCGCTGTCCGCCGTGGGGGAAGTGGTCCAGGCTGATGTACATAGCCTCAGCCCAATGATTGCGCGGGCTTCGGATTGGATTCGAGCCATGATCAAGGTGGCTGCGGACGAAGCGGCTCGCCAAAATGCAATAAAGAGCCTCGAAAACGACCTGAATGCGGCAAATCAGGATATCAGGAAGTTCGGTGATGCACTGTCTGTGCATATGGACAAGCTGGCTGCCTGGCATACACGGCTGTTCCTTGCCGAAGACAGTTCGCCGGCGGCAATCAAGGCCAGGCTCGATGAACTCGATGCCTTGCAAAACGCCAGAATTGCTCAGGATGACCGGTTGTCGCGTATCCGTGCTCTTGTTGCGATCCAGGATGCCTTGTTGGACCAGGCAAACCGGCTTGCGGCATTACTGGGCGAGCCTGAGTGCCGCCACGTGGATGATTTCGTTGATCGTTTGCAAGACCGCTTAACAAGATCCCGCTCAGCGGAAAGGAGCAATAACGAACTCGATCGCCGGGCTGAGGCTGCTCAGCGCAAGAAACGTGAAGCTGAAGCGGAGCAGTCGGCGAGTGAAGCGGCGCTTCTCGCCCTGTGCCAAGCAGCGGGTGACGTGGATGCAAATAATCTAAGCGAGGTCGAGGAACAGTCGGCCAAAAAACGGCTATTACAGGAAAAGGCTGAATCGCTGATTGGGCAGTTGCGTGAAGCGTCGACCTCAACGCTTCCGGAATTGCGAGAGGCCTTGTCGGGGCTCGATAT
The DNA here is from genome assembly GCF_900103145.1 of Nitrosospira sp. Nsp18. Lineage (NCBI taxonomy): Bacteria > Pseudomonadati > Pseudomonadota > Betaproteobacteria > Nitrosomonadales > Nitrosomonadaceae > Nitrosospira > Nitrosospira sp. Nsp18. The sequence continues at coordinate 38,725 of NZ_FMWY01000020.1, forward strand.
CGCGGAAACAGACGTTGAGCGGGAGCAATGCCGGGCATCCATCAAACAGCTTGAAGAGGAGGTCAACGCAGCGGCGGATGCAGAGCAATCGGCACGACGCTCACTGGATGAGATCGATACTTCCGATCATGCTGCAGAAGCCAGAGAGCAGATGGAGTCGGCCATTGCGCGTTATCGCGCTGGAGTAAAACCATGGGCGCAGCTGAAGCTGGCCGAATCACTCCTGCGCGAGGCGTTAAGGCGCTTTCGTGACAAGGCGCAAGCACCCATGGTGACGCTGGCCTCCGAGTATTTCAGGCTAATCACGAATGGCCGCTATCGACGTCTGATCGTGGATGACTCGGCTGAGCAGCCTGCGTTGCAGGCGGAGCGCGACGATGGCAGGCATATTGGCGTATCGGCCATGAGCGAGGGTACTGCAGACCAGCTTTATCTCGCCCTACGCTTGGCTGCACTGGAACTGCAACGCAACGAGCAGCGGCAAATGCCGTTGATTCTTGATGATGTTCTGATTACTTCCGATGATCATCGCGCCGCGAACGTATTCAGCGCGCTGGCGCGTTTTGCCGAAGGTGGGCAGGTGATGCTGTTCACGCACCACCGCCATCTCATCGATATAGCCAGCGGGGTATTGCAGGCCGATGTCTTGGCGATTCACTCACTATAATCTGAACGGAATGAATTTACTACCATGGCGGAAAGCGAGTTGATCATACTCTGACCCCAACCCCTGTTCATGCTCAGTTCGATGGCTTGTTCGCAGGTTCTTCTTCCAGCTGATCATCGTAACTCTCGGGTGGAGGGCTTCCGTCGTATATCAGGTGCTTACGCTGCTGCAGGTAGGCATCGCGCACGAACAGGTAAGGGTCCAACGCAGCCTGATCGCGAAGTTGCATGGGGCCGGATAGCCTCGCTCTCATGTCGATGATGCCAAGGATGGAAAGCGGTGCAGCGATGGCGGTGCCAATCGCGTAAGGACCCAGAAAAGTCCCTACATAAAAAAGAATATTGGTGAACACGTCTACAGGAATACTAAACGCGTCACGATAGCTGCTTGGACCGAGCAATGGAATAAACAGATAGGATTTCGCGTCGACACCCCACACACCCAGCGTCTGTCCAAAATCTTCATCATGTTGCGGTAGACCCATGCGCGAGGCCACATCGAAGAGCCCGGCTATTCCGATAGTCGTATTGACAGTCAATCGCAAGGTGTCATTAAACCCTTGGCGTACCTTTCCTTGTAAAAAATCATTCAGTATTACGTCCGGATATCCCAGGTTGTCATAAAAATTTCCGACGGAGCGCCGAACAGGCGACGGCACATAATCAATATAGACGTCGGCAACTGGCTTCAGAATTTTTCGATCGAGCATATCGGTAAAATCATAAGACTTGCGATTAATGTGCTCATGGGGATCCGTTGCGTCTGTGCTCTGACCGCGCGGACCCACGGTTGCGCAACCGGTAAACAGAATTGTGCATATTAACAACAGGACTTTGGCGGGATGGCTATGCTTCATGGTCAGATAATGAATAGACGACAGTTTATCGAGATTTATACCGAAGCCACTGCCGTTCGGCCCCCGCAACGTCACGGAATGCACAGTTGGCAGTTCCAATGAACTCATCCAAAACTATACTCTAAAGCCAGGGAAAATATCAATTAAAGGAGCAGGTTCGATGAACAGCGGTCAATCTTATGGAATGAGTATCAGATCGTTCCATTCGCTTATCGGAAAGCCATCCGTTCCTTCCAAAGTGTAGCTGGTATCCGCTCCCGACAGGAAGAATACGTGCGATATCGTACAGATTCCTTTGTTATCCGGAGTTTATTCTTTTCTTCCGCTAATAATCTTCGTTAAAGTAAACAGGAGAATCGTCATGAAGACCAAAACACTCGCACCCGTTATTTTGCCGCTCGTCATGGCATGCGCGGCCACAAGCTGCTTTGCTGGAGAATCGACCGAGATCAAATGGTCTCAGGTGCCGGCTGCAGCGCAAAAAACGATCTCCCAAAACATGGGCGAGGGCAAAATTGAAGAAATCAAGAAGAAGACGAGGACAATAAGCGGTAAATCCGTCACGATTTATGAAGTACAGGCGAGAAAGCCGGATCCAGGTGGAAAGAAATTTGAAATTGAAGTCGATGAAGGCGGCGAACTTATCGAACTGGAGGACGAATGAACATACGATTCCAATAGCCGGAATTCAAATAATTTGCATAAGATGCAGCATGACTCGCAAGACTGACGAGCACGTGTCGTTCGATTCTTGCGCGTTACCGAAAAGCTTCAGGTCCCGCCTTCACCGCCTGATGCCGAGAGCTAGCAGCCTGTCGGTCGCGTTGTTTCTTTCATCGAGATTTAACTAAAGGGCCCTATGCAAAGCGATGAAGAGGAAATCCGGCAGATGGTTCCATCTGGATGGCCGCAAGCAAGGCGGGTGATACGGAGACAGTCCTGTCATTGATGGTGGATGACGTTGTCTTTCTTGTGGCAGGCCAGCCCGTCATGCGCAAGGCTGAATTCGCCGTGGCGACACGCGCTCAATCAGGCAAGGGAGCTCCGCAATTCGACGGCAGAAGCGAGATTCAGGAGATCAGGGTTCTCGGGGAGTGGGCCTTTATGTGGACGAAGCTCACCGTCGTCGTTACGCCGCCTGGCGGCGCTCGATCCATGGTGCGCAGGCCATACGCTGTCCATCCTCAAGAAGCAAAGCGGAAATTGGGTGCTGGCACGCGATGCCAACATGCTGGCGCCTGTGCCGGACAAATGACGGCGGGCGCCATGAAAACGAGGGCGACGGGCAAGATGGCCGGCGATATTATCGGTCGGTGTATGCCATGGGAGTTTTGCGGCAAGCAGGAATTCCAGTTCGTTTTGCCCGAAGAAAACCATTTAAGCAAACCCAAGTCATTCTCAATGTTTTCATTATTGTCGCGCTATAGTTTGATATCATAACGCGTCGATTAAAACGTGGAATGGATCATCTGGATGAAACCTAATCACAAGAAAAGAATAATTTCATGGGGCCGCTTGCTGCCACTAACAATCGCCTTGGGACTGGTCGCGTGTGGTGGTGATGGCAGCGGACCCGCCGCGAGCAATGGCAGCGGCGACAATAGCGCCGCAACCGCCGAAAAAGGTCCGGCTACGGGCAGACTGCTGGATGCCGCCGTGAGCGGCGTGGCTTACCTGGCGTCTTCCGGCGCCGCCGGCAATACAGATGAGAGTGGTATCTACAAATACAGCCACGGGGATACGATTGAATTCAAGCTGGGCAGCCTGATTCTCGGGAAACCGAAAGGCGCGGCTATCATTACCCCTATGGAACTGGCCGGTGACAGTGAAAAAAGGTTGCAAAACCTGCTTATCCTGTTGCAGTCGCTGGACGCGGATGGCAATGCCGTAAATGGCATTACCATTCCGGCTGCCGCCGCGGCGGCTGTCACTGCTTCAATCAGTCTGGATAGCGAACCTGCTGCGTTTGTCGCATCGGCCGAATTGCAGAAGGCAAGAGAGGCGGGCGGCGTTACGGGTGCCGTGAAGACGGCGGAACAGGCCAAGGCTCACTTCCTTTCGCAGGGGATACCTTTGCTCAGTACCAATATCTGGGTCAGAAACGATGACGCGACCGCTTCCGTCATCCGTATTTCAGCCGCTAACGGCGGCGAATATCTGAACGGAGAAGCCACACCTGACGATTCGTGCGATACCAACCGTGTGTGCGGCGGCAAACTGCTGAGCAAAGCTGGAGTGGAATACGGAGCAGCGAGGGTATCTGAGTTTGAGACAAGAGGATTCAAGTTTGTCGGCAAGCCCACAATCGATACCAACCTTCATGCGGGTTTATCAAACCCAAGGCCCGCCTGGCGCGTTCGCACCGATGGCCCCGAGTTGATTACCTCGGATATCATGACAGTACAAAGACCGAGGAAACAAGCCAGTCTCTTCGGCGAGCTCTTCCATATTGCCGGCACGCTCGAGGTAAGCTCTTCGAAGGAACCTATCAAGACCGAGGTCAAGGAGATCCGGTATTCCAAAATGGAGAATGACCCAAAAGGCATCATCGGGGCTTGGGTGCCTGACCCGGCTGCCATCAAGATACAAACCTACTTTTTCTTTTCCAACGGAAAGTTCATGATGGTTGATCCTATCGGGGATCCGGAACGTGCCGGCCATGAAAGTTGTGGTGACCCGGGTATCGAATTCGCTTCATACACTTACGATGCCGGCAGCAAGGGTTTAACGATTAAAGGATTCACCTACGATAACAATGGCTGCGCGGGTTTTTCCGACACCGAGACAACCGCGTTCAAACTGAATGCGGACGGCAATACAGCGACGCTTGAAACAAAGAGTGGTCCTGCATTGACGTTGCATCGGATATCAAAGTAGCTTGGAGGGGTTGGGAATGCGTACATTACTCTTTTCATTCTCTATGATGGCCGTGGTGGCATTGACCGGGTGTGTCGGAGTCCCGCAGCTGAGGCTTCCGCAGGGGGTTGCCCCGGTCACGAACTTTGATACGCAGAAGTATCTTGGTGTATGGTATGAGATCGCACGCCTGGAGCATTCTTTCGAAAAAGGCCTGAGCGATATTACCGCTACTTACAGCCTGCGTGATGATGGCGGCATCAAGGTTGTAAACCGAGGATACGACGCTAAGAAAGACGAATGGCGCATCGCCGAGGGGAAGGCTTATCCTGTGGAAAACCCCGATACGGGCTATTTGAAAGTGTCTTTTTTCGGGCCATTTTACGGTTCGTACGTAGTCTTCGATCTGGACAGGATTGACTACCAGTATTCCTTCGTCACCGGGCCGGACAAGAATTACCTATGGCTCCTTTCGCGCACTCCACGCGCTTCGGATGAAGTGTTGACCCGGTTCATAAGCGAAGCGGGTAAGCATGGGTACGACATCGACAAGCTTATCTATGTAGACCAAAGTCGAGCACTCTCTTCAATGCGGCAATAACTTCAGAACGGGCTGGCGTTGCCATGCCTTGCGGTGTCGCGCAGTTGGCGCACCCTATCATGGTTACGTTTTGCGCCTTCGTATTGCTGGTCGAGGAGGGCACGCAGTTCGCCCGGTAATTCTTCCCTCAACGCATTTTCATAGGCCACCACGGCAGCCGCTTCGCCGCGTTCGCATTCTTCAAGCACCGCCAGATTATCATTGCTCGTCAAAGTCGTCTTCAGGTCGACCCAGACGCGATGCAATGTGCCCGTTACCGTCCCGCCGGTATCGGGGTTCCCGCCGTACCGCCTGACTTCGGCACTCAACGTGTTGACGGCCTGCGCGCAACTCTGCGCCCGGTTTTCAAAATATGACTTCAGCGCGGCGTCATGCGCATCCGCCGCACAAGTCCTGAAGCCATTTGCGCCGTCGCGCGAGATTTCAATCAAGCCGTTCAGCACGTTTACGATTTTATCGTTGTCCATTTCGCTTCTCCGGAAAATAATGCGTAGTCCCAACGATAAAAGGATGCTGAACCTGCGTCTGTACGTTGGCACACGTTCTGCTACAACGTTGAGAATAGATATTGGCTCTCATTGCCTGGTCTTCCATCCGGTTTGAATAAAAAAAGAAACCGCCTGTCGAGCCGCTGGTAATGAAGTACAGCACCTGATTATCAAGCTCATGGATACCGGCCTGGAAACGTCCCTGATCGTTACCACCGACCGGCGCACCTACCACTTGCGGCTGCGCTCGCACCGCACCGAATTCATGCCGCGGGTGGCGTTCATCTACCCGCAAGACGCGATGGCAAAGTGGGATGAAATCAAGAAAAATGATGCCAGAAACCACAGCCGGCAAATATTGCCTGGTACCGGCGAATACCTGGGCGACCTCAATTTCGACTACACCATCGACGGCGCCGATGCCGCTTGGAAGCCGTTGCGCGTTTATAACGATGGCGTCAAAACCATTATCCAGATGCCCGCCGCCTTGAGCCAGTCGGAAGCGCCGATCCTGCTGGTAGTGCGAAAAGACGGGGGCCTCTTCACCGACGAGGAGTCGGTGCAGGTCAACTACCGTCTGCAGGGCAACCGCTACATCGTTGACAGCATTTTCGACAAGGCCATCCTGGTCGCAGGCGTGGGTTCCAGCCAGGATCGCGTCATCATTCAGCGAGGGAAATAAAAATGCGCATCCTCCTTTCCGCCTTTCTGTGCGCATGCCTCGGCGCCTGTGCATTCCAGCCCTTGACGAAGGGGAATCCCTTCGCCGCCCTTGACGAAAAGATTGCTTCCGATACCGTCAACCAGCTGGCGCGGCTCTATCCGCCGGCCAAGACGCAATTCAGCCTCGTGGTCTCCGAGCCTAAGAGTTTTGGGGCGCTGCTGTCGGACCGGCTGCGCGCCAAAGGCTATGCGCTGTCCGAGAAGGAAGAGAAAACCCGGCTCATGCCGCCGGATACCTTTGGCGCGGTATTTTCGCCAAAGCCGGCAGACGAGGGCAATAAGCCGATAAAAACACCTGCGCCCGAGGGGATCGAGCTGCGCTACGTGCTTAACCATTCGGCAGACCTTTCCCGCGTCACGATGGTAGTCGGGGGCGCCGTGCTGGCCCGTGCCTATCTGGTCGAAAACGGCGCCATTGCCCCTGCCGGGGCCTGGACGTTCAAGGAATAGCGCCATGAGCCAGACAATGCCGCCGTCAGTCTCCCCCGGCCAGGCACGAACCGGAGGCGGGCGCCGGGTCAATAATCTGCCGCTGTACCTGATAGGAATAGTAGTGGCCATGTTTCGTCTCATCGTAGGATTGGTGGCAATGGACCGCGCCAACCCGAAGCAGACAGAAGAAGAAACACCCAGGCGCCAGGGCAACACGTCGCTCTTTGCCAAGGAACTTGCCGGGGACCGCCCGGATGGAATCATTCCGGCATCCAGTCCCGTTCTTCCGGAAGAGGCCGATTTCCGTCCCGCGAATCCCGACCTGCCGCCGGTGCCGCCGTCCCTGCCGTCCTCCCAGCATCAAACGGACATGGAGCGCATCCGGCAAATGAAGCAGCAACAGTTCGAGGAAGCACTGAAAGCCAAGACGGGCGTGCAAATAGCGCAGCCGCGCGAGCATTCTGCGCCGGATGCGGCGAGTGGGCGGCCGGCTGACCTTCCCGCCCATACAGACCCGGCCGCGGTCTACCGCGCGCGGCTGGCGCAACTGCGAAAAGCGAGCATGGGTGGGCGCGAGGATATGGAAGATAGCGAAGAAACACGGCCAAGCGAATCCGGCCAGCCAGGAAAACCCAGGAATAATTACGAGGATTTCGCGGGCGGGGGAGAGGATAAGTGGAAGCTCGATTCGCGCCTGCTCCCGCCGCGCTCGCCCTATACGGTGCAAACCACTTTTGTGATACCGGTCACGCTGATCACCGGCATCAATTCCACGCTGCCGGGTAAAATCTTCGCGCAGGTCAGCCAGGATGTGTACGACACCCCCACGGGCAAGCACTTGCTGGTGCCGCAAGGCACCAAGCTCGAAGGGGTTTACTCCAGCGATGTGGCGTATGGGCAGGCAAACCTGTTGGTTGCCGGACAGCGTTTCGTGTTTCCCGATGGCAAGACGATGGATATCGGCGCCATGCCCGGCTCCAGCGGCGCGGGCTACGCTGGATTGTCGGACCAGGTCAACAATCACTACGTACGGCTGTTCGGTTCGGCACTGATTATGTCGGCGATCACGGCGGGCGTGTCATTAAGCCAAAGCCGCAACCAGATTGCAGGCACGTTCGGCGCGCCCACGACCAACAGCGTATTGAGTGCCGCCCTGGGGCAGCAGCTGGGGCGCGTGACTTCGCAACTGATTTCAAAGAATCTCAACATTTCGCCGACGCTTGAGATTCGCCCCGGATACCGTTTCAACGTCACAGTCACCAAGGATATGGTTTTCAGCAAGCCCTATCAGGCATTCGACTATTAAGGGGAGCGTTCAATGAAAACAACGACACCTGGAATTCTTGCGGCATTGGTTGCAATGAGCCTGGGTGCCGCCACGCCGGCAGCGGCGGGCGGCCTGCCGGTTATCGATATCGCCAGCGTGCAGCAAGAAACAATATCAGCCATTGAGGGCGTGAACCAGACACTCAAAATGGTGCAGCAGTACCAGCTCCAGTTGCAGCAGTACGAAAACATGATCCAGAATACGCTGGCGCCGGCAGCGTATGTGTGGAACCAGGTGGAACGGGTGAACATGGCTATCCTGGGGGCGACGAATACGCTTAATTACTATCGAAATCAGGCGGGCAACCTCGACGGCTACCTGTACAAGTACCAGAACTCGTCCTACTACATGAGTTCGCCTTGCTTTAGCATCAGCGGTTGTCCTGAATCGGAACGCAACCGGCTCTTTGAAAACCGCAGGATGGCATCCGACGCACAGAAACGGGCGAACGATGCCATGATCCGCGGGCTGGACCTTCAGCAGCAGGAACTTGAAGCCGATGGGCGCCGGCTGACGGCATTGCAGATGCAGGCGCAAGGCGCGCAAGGACAGATGCAGGCCATACAGGCCGCCAACCAGCTTGCGAGCAACCAGGCGAGCCAGTTGATGACTATACGCGCGCTGTTGATGGCGCAGCAGAATGCGGAAGCGGCACGGCAGGCTGCCTTGGCGGATATCGAAGCCCAGCAGCACGCCGCTTCGGTACAAATGAGGGAAGGCGCGTTCAAGAAGAGCGTGCCTTACGAATGGTAAAGGAGAAGAGAATGAAATCGGAGCGTTCAACCCGGTTGTTTGTCGTTGCAGGGATCATGCTTGCGGTGCTTTCCGGCTGCGACCAGTTTCCATCTGAGAAAAGGACAAAGATAGCCAACCCGACCTGCGAAGACCTGGGGAAGATAACCGATAACGCCGAGCACAAGGCACTATTGGAAAAATGCCCGGATTACATGGCAGGGGGGACAAAGAAAAGTGTCCCCTACGAATGGTAGCGGCCATGAGGACACCAGCAGGATCAACTCTGGTTATGTTGTCGGTGTTCTTCTGCACGGTGCTTTTTGTCTCTGAAGCGCATGCGACGATTGAAAACGCTAATGTGCTTGACGACATTTTATTCCGTTACAAGGGAGCGGCATCCGCGTGGGCCGTAACCATCACGGAAAGGGCATCCTGGCTTTTCTGGCTGCTGGTGGTCATCAGCATGGTATGGACATTCGGGTTGATGGCGGTGCGGCGGGCCGACCTGGGGGAATTTTTTGCCGAATTCATCCGTTTTACAGTATTCACGGGCTTCTTCTGGTGGCTGCTGATTAACGGGCCAAATTTCTCTATGTCGATTATCGATTCACTCAAGCAGATTGGCAGCGAGGCCAGTGGGCTTCGCGGCATGGGTTCCCCATCCAGCATCGTGGATATTGGTTTTAGTATCTATAATCGGGCGCTGGATCAATCCATGTTGAGCAAGCCGATCGACAGCATCGTAGCTATCATCCTCTCGTTGATTATCCTCATCGTCCTCGCGCTTATCAGCGTCAACATGCTTTTGTTACTTGTTTCTGGCTGGATACTGGCCTATGCCGGCATCTTCTTCCTGGGATTTGGCGGGTCGCGCTGGACCTCCGATATAGCGATCAACTACTACCGGACCGTATTGGGCGTCGCGGTATCGCTATTGGCGATGGTGCTGCTGGTGGGCATCGGCAAGACTTTCTTGGACGACTATTATGCGAGCATGGATGCTGGGTCGAATTTAAGAGAGTTGGGCGTGATGCTGGTGGCGTCGATGGTTCTGCTTACGCTGGTCAACAAGATCCCGCCCATGCTGGCCGGGATCGTCGGCGGTAGCGGGGGTGGTATCGGCAATATCGGGAGTGGCGCCGCGATCGGCACGGCCGCGGCTGCGACCGGTATGGCAGCAGGCATGATGATGGCTTCAGCCACCCATGCGGCTGGGGGCGCCTCGGCCATCAAGGCGGCATTCGATGCGGCGCACGACACCATGAATAGCGGCGGCGGCATGTCTACCGGCCTGGGCCAGGGTGGATCACCATCCGGTGGCGGTGGCGGCTTGGGCCAGGCGATGGGAACGGGTGCGCGTTTTGCTGCAAACATGGGATCGAATCTTGCCAAGGGGAGTATGGCGGTCGCAAAGGCGGGCGCAGGCGACCGCGTTAGCCAAACTCCCGGCGGAAAAGTCGCCTCGGCCATTCGTGCCAGCATGGGACAGCCGGAATTCACCGGAAACCGGTTTGCAAATTCCACCGATACAACGGTAGACCGCGAAGCCGAAACCGAAGCTTTCGTGAACAGCAAGCGCTAGCGATGGCCGATCTGCCGCCGCATATTCAGGAACGAATCGTCTGCTCCATCATGGCAGCAGTGAAATACGAAGTGCCGGCAAACATCGTCCTGGCCGTGGCGGAGAAGGAAAGCGGCAGGGCAGGGCAGTGGGTGCGCAACTCGAACGATACCTACGATTTAGGCCCGATGCAGTTCAATACCGCGTATCTATCCGACCTGGCACGGTTCGGCATTACCGCAAGCCATGTCGCGCGAGCCGGGTGCTATGCGTTTGATTTGGCTGTGTGGCGGCTCAGGATGCATATCAAAAACGACAAGGGCGATCTGTGGACGAAAGCGGCCAACTACCACTCAGCTACGCCGCATCTCAATGCAGCGTACCGGGCGGATCTAATGCGCAAGGCCGCTAAATGGACAAAATGGCTTGATGCCCGTTTTGTCACGTATCAGATTACGGCTTCACCTGTTAAACGGTAAGGCAATCTCGTTATCAATCTGCCCATGGACAACCCTATGGATAATCTGATGGACGGATAGATCCCCGCCCACAGCTTTCCCACAGGGATTGCCCACAGGCACACCGGGCGCCACCACATAAGCCCCTTCTGACGCTGCCTTCGGCCTTGCCCTAGCCATTTTTAGATTTTTCTTTAAATAAAACCGGAAATTTTCGTTGAAGAAATCGATGGGCAAGAGAAAGCAATCTTTGGATTCGCATGCCGAAAGCGTCAATTCGCTGTTTGACCAGCTAAACCAGGCCGCGCCGGGCGGATCAGGGAAGCGGGAAGTGTGGTTTTTCGTGCGCGGTGCAGCCGCCACTTCAAATGCTTTCAGCGGGACGAGTTTTTCTGGTGGTGCTTGTCGGTCTTTAATGGGGCGAGGGATTAGTAGCATTTAATAGCTCTACATCAAACAGGTAAAATAACCAACAGGAGTTCCTATGAAAAAAGGGTTGCCGCCATACGTCTGCGGTCTAGAAGACACTCAAATCCGCGCAATAGCTCTGGATTGCGGATTCAAGCTCAAGCAGCAGCTGGATGGGACAGAAGATTTAAACCCTTACGTCTATAAATTCGCTGAAGAAATCCTCTCGACCATGCCTTCACCGGAAGAAGTTGCAAGATATAGAAAGGCGTTGATCGATGGCAGTCCGCCCGCCGAACTACAGAACGAAGTGATGCGGCTTAGAAAAGAAAACTTATTGCTAGAACAAGAAAACGCGGCGCTCGAGGTTGAAGTGGAGCGGTTGGGGAAGGATGCTCCGAGACCAGTTATAGATGAAATTTGGGATCGAATGGTTAAGACCTACCACGTTGAACCGGCTGCATATATGGACAGCAATAGCGTGTTATGGCACGTGGACCAATACGAAGAATTACAAGATGAGAGTCGCAAAAAATGGTTCACGCCACTATACGTCCGACCAACTACAAGCGAGATTGAGCGGTTGCGCAATGAAAACACTGAAGCCAATCAATCATAAACGAGCTCAGAGTTTTAATACAAAACTCCCTTCCAGTTGACCGAGATACCCCGATATGGGAAATGGTTAAAGAGTTTGAGCGTAAGTACAAAGGGGCGAAATGAAAATACCTAAGTATAGCAACCTGCATTTGAAATAGTGCCGACCAGCATTCGGCGTGATTTTGAGCCAGGAATAACTGCAACTATCCATCCCCGCAAACCGGAATTAACTGCAAATGAACCTGCATTTATCCCCGCCTACCTGCATTTGATCTTCACTGCTCCCATCGCACGATTCCCCAAGTTGTTCTGCATCGTGCTTCGGCATCACCTCGACGATGATATCCGCTTCAGCCAAGGCGTCGCGGCGCACCTGTTGGCGCAAGCTCTTTCATTTCTAGGATTAACCTCGGAACCTCAGTCAGCAGCTGAGCAATAGTCGGGGGGAGGATCAGACGAAGGCCTTTGTTCTGGCCGATAACCACTATTAAATATTGCCTGTTGCAACTCTTTCCATTCGGTTTTTGGGTCTGTGGGTCGCATGGATTCGGGAATTTCACGGGTCATGCCAGCTGCTCTAATCTTTTTGTTAGCCTCCCACGACATTGCGCCCCCCCATCTAACTGCAAGATGAATGAAGAACCGACGAAATTTAGTTACTTTTGACTCCTCCATGGCTGCGAGAAAAATGCGATCAGCTTGCTCGCGCGTGCATCGTTGATCCCAGTACAGAAAATCATGGACAACGGACGGTGGGCCGTATTTTCCCCAAGGGGGCAAGATGCTCCAAAATGGCTGAGGTATGCTCGCAAAGTCAGTAACGAAATAGTCTGGAATGATAATCTCCTTGCCTGTATCGCGAACGTCATACACAAGCGGCTGGGTTAGGAACCAGTTTTCGGCATCAGCGAATGGGGAGACCTGTACAAAGTTTCGGAACTGCAGAAGATTAAGAGAATAGGCGGGCATAGCAGCGAGACTAGTGAAAGCAGCAAATATAATGATGGCGGCGCTTCGTTTTTTCATGTTATTTCTTAACTGCCGGCAGCCCATTAAAAGCTTTTTGTTATTGCTATTTTAGATTAGCAGGCAAAGAGGTAATTACAAACCAAAATCATCAAGAACTAACTTGCATTTCTCGGGAAGCGCTGATAGAAATATTTTATAGAGTGAGGAAAAGTCACTCCGAAATGACAAAATTCACCAGGTAGGCGGGGTTTTGAATCGCCCCGGCTTTCATGGAGGCTGTTTGGTTTAAGTTAAACTTCTAGCGTGGTTTTTTCAGCCAGTTGCTGATAATAGTTTATCTCAGCTTCAGCCGGCGGAATATAACCGATAGGTTCGAGTAACTGTAACGGCTCGCAATCGAAACCGGTCGTGCTCACAATAACTGCAAATGAAAGGGCCTGATTCTGTCTCATTAGGCTTTAGACGTTCAAGATAACATGTCTTGAAAAGACAATTTTCACCCTATTGAGACAGAGAAATTGTCTCAATGCATTGGCTCGCTGGGGTAGACCAATACGAGACAAACATTGCAGGAAATGCCTGCTAACGGCCAGGAGCGAAGATGGATATTTTATTGGTCAACGCAGCACGGTATAAATGCACAGCAAAATAACTGAGAGCCAGTATACAGGCGAATTTCGAGCCGGTAGATTTGCCGGAATATGCGACAATCAACCAGTATGCGTCACGTCGTGTCGTATACAACACGTTAGAGCGCATCGGCTGCTTAACCCTCTACTTGAAAGGGCGATTACAAATGGAAGGATTACGACATGGCTAGATGCACAGCGCCAGTACGCGGGCATAGCTCAGCGGCCGCAGCCGCAGCCTGCCCTGCATGCCGTTACCGCAGTAGCTATCGCTCTGGCGGCTACGGCTCGTCCTACTCCTCATCGGGCAGCGGCGGTGGTGGTAGGTCCAGCAGCAGTTCAAGGCCGCGCTGGTCGAGAGCGGGTTCGTCCATTTCGTACACGCCTGCCCAAGTGCAGTCACTCACGCCAATCCGCCAAACCGTTGAGACGCGAGCAGCGGAGCAAACTGACCTTCGTGACGTCTTCCTGTGCCACGCGTGGGACGACCGGCAGGGGCCAGCCAAAGAGCTGCACAATTTGCTCGTGGCGGCTGGTGTCAATGTTTGGTTCAGCGAGAAGGACCTTGGCCTCGGTGTGCCGATGATGCGCGCCATCGACAAGGGCTTAGCGAATTCGCGAATCGGGCTTGTGCTGGTGACCCCTGCGCTGCTGGCCCGCCTCCCAAAAGAGAGCGTCGCCGACAAAGAGCTTTCGGCACTCCTGGCGGGCAACCGGCTCGTTCCCATCGTGCACAACACGACGTATGACGCTCTCCGCAATGTCAGCCCTTTGCTCGCCTCTCGAAGCGGCCTGGACACTGCAGAAGATTCAATGGCGGTGGTCGCGGCAAAAATCGCCGAGCTGGTCGCTGTCTAGCTTTATTGCCCACACAGTCGCTTTGTCTGTTGCTCCGTCATGGTCAGCTTTCGAGGGAATGTTAAGTAACGCGCTCTAACCTTTCGGTCAAGCGGGTACCGTCTTCCGGCGTGCCGCCTCCAGACGGCCCCTTACCTCTAACGTGAAAGGCCGCTTTGGAGAAATTTCACCGGCAGCAACGCGTCGTTATCGGCCACTCATTTCATTTTCAATTAATTTGAGCACACGAAAATGGAATGCGAGCATGTTTGCAGTTAATCTGAGCATGAACCGTTTTTTATTTACAGATATTCTGAGCCGAAAAACGCTTCAAATGTGAGCACGGCCCGTTTCAAATGCGAGCCGCAACAGCTAATGGTTGGGGCAGGTCATGGAATAAGTTTCTTCACTTCAGCCTCGGCACTGTTAGGCATGCCATCACGCTCATACTGGCGAACTTTGGCAACAATGTACTTGGCACGCTCAATTTCTTCTCTTTTCCCCTGAGCGTTATGGTAACTATCCAAACTATCAATGGCTTTGAAGAGGTAGTCTTTTTGGTTATTACATAAGAAGAACCATATTCCTACAATATGTTTTTCCAATAAAAACGAATCGAAGATAGCACCACGTTGCATATTCCAAAACTTAGCCAAGCGGATCGTCGGTTTAATCAGAAAAGACTCGACATTATTTTTGGCAATTAGTGTCTCATTGAAATCGTTCGGATTGGTGTCGCGCCATGCGGACGCACCATTGGGAATTCGATAGCCAAAAGGCCAATTGCTCAAGGCGGGGACAAGATCAAACCTAATATGATCCAATTGCAAAACGATACTGGGGGATGATTGTTTGATTTCCGAGCTCGAATAGTAGAAATCGGCAAATTTCTTTATACGATCAAGATACGTTTGAGGAGCATATCCACCTTTATTAAAGACGACCATATAGTCGATATCAGATTGCCTATCCATAGAACGCGGAAGAATCGTTCCCCGTGTTGACGAACCAAAACGGAAATGGGCGCTTAATTCTGGGCCAAAATAGCTATCGAGCCTATTTTTAATTGTATCGATTGATCTATTGATTGAAATTTCTTCTGCACCTGAAAGGATTGCGTTACTGGCGCGTTTCTCAAGGTAGGTGATGACGGACATTTAGCTCCCTTCCTTATCTACGCGATGCGTCGCCTCGCCCTTGTCAATACCATCGCGGGCTCTCAGAAAATCCTTTTTTGAAAATTGAGGGCTAGCTTGGTTGAGTTCGTTTCTTCGTTTAGTAAACTCATCCATACCATCAATAGCGGCTTGTTCATCACACACGCAGGTCAGCCTGATTTCTCTGAATACGCGAGCGTCATTGCGAAGTGCAAGATACTGGCCCCCGCTTCCTTTATGAATCGATGCGCGCTCAGAGGGTTTTAAAAATGTCATGAGTGATGTAAGAATGCCAACTATTACGGACATGATGCCGGCAATATTTCCGTAATCCCGTAAGAAGGCTGTACCCGCAAGCGCACTGAGTACTACAGAAGGAACACCAAGCCAATAGTGGTATGTAGTCCATCTATCGCTGGCGTTAAAATGCGATTTACCCGAATGAATGCAATCTTCTTCGATGCGCTTAAGCTCGGTCTGAATTACCAATTTCGGATCAAGCAAATTATTCATTAATGTTTCCTGGCTTGCTCAAAAGAGGCTCGATCAAAAGGACATGTGGGCTCAGCCGCCGGCGGGTTGAATCTTACGGACTTTAAGGAAGATTTAACTATTGGACTTAGGTACTACTACAATTGATTATCCGCTGGCGATTGGGCTCAAAAGACACAGGCGGTTGAACCGCCCCGGATTTCATGGAGGCTGGTTGGTTTAAGTTAGACCCTCTACCGCGGCTTTTTCTGCCTGCTGCCGATAATAATTTTCCTCGGCCTCAACCGGTGGATCATAACCAGTGGGTTCGAGCAAACGTTGATGGTTGAACCACGATACCCATTCCAGGGTGGC
>NZ_FMWY01000028.1:0-47406 GCF_900103145.1 Nitrosospira sp. Nsp18
TTACCATATCAAGGTCTCCTTTTCGGTAACCTTCAATATGGCGCAACGTTATTTCTCAGAATACCTTTCGGTTACATTTAATTCGGCGCAATTCGGGTCAGGAGTGGGAGACCGGAGTACCAGAGCGGCAGCTTGCAAGCTGCAGGGGTGAGATACTCGATCTTCCGGGGATCAAAACGTATCGGGGCTATTAAGCTCGGTATTGGAAAATAATAGAAAAAATTGGGCATGTATTGCCTGTGGCTATTAATCGGTTTTATTCAAGTTTTTGGAGGGTTTACTCATGGGAGTTCCTTTACGTCAACAAATAGCTGTAGGCACTTATCTGCTCAAGCAAAAGTTGAAGGGGGTAAAAAAATATCCTATGGTTCTGATGCTGGAGCCTCTGTTTCGTTGTAATTTGGCTTGTGCAGGCTGCGGTAAAATAGATTATCCGGACCACATCCTGGACCAGCGGCTTTCTGTTGAGCAATGCATGGAGGCTGTTGATGAGTGCGGCGCGCCTATGGTATCCATTCCTGGGGGGGAGCCGCTGATACATAAGGAAATGCCGCAAATTGTCGCGGGTATCATTGCGCGGAAGAAGTATATTTACCTGTGCACGAATGCGCTTCTGTTGAAAAAAAAGATGGACGACTATACGCCGTCACCTTATTTGACTTTTTCCATCCATCTGGATGGCCTGAAAGAGAGGCATGATGCCTCAGTTTGCCAGGATGGTGTTTTTGACCGGGCAGTTGAAGCCATAAAATTGGCAGTGGCAAGAGGGTTCAGGGTCACCGTAAACTGTACCCTGTTTCAGGGCGAGACGCCCGAGGATGTTGCCGAGTTTCTTGATTATGCCATGGAGTTAGGTATCGAAGGCGCAACCATTGCGCCGGGATTCAGCTATGAACGCGCTCCGAGGCAAGATATCTTTATTAAGGGGAAGGATACCAAAAATTTATTTCGAGGTATCTTCAAGTTGGGCAAGACACGGAACTGGAAGTTGAATCATTCCACGCTTTATCTTGATTTTCTTGCAGGTAACCAGAATTATCAATGTACTCCTTGGGGCAATCCAACGCGCAATGTGTTCGGGTGGCAAAAACCTTGCTACTTATTATCGGATGAAGGATATGCGTCCAGTTTTCAGGAACTGCTGGAGGATACCCCGTGGGAAAAATACGGTAACAGTAGCAATCCCAAGTGTGCCCAGTGCATGGCCCATTGTGGCTATGAGGCGACCGCCGTTGAAGATATGTTACAGCATCCGGTGAAGGCATTACTCACCTCCCTCAGGGGTCCGAGAACCACCGGCCCGATGGTGGCTGAGTCTACACCTAAATGGGCGTCGGAAAAACTGAAATCTCCGGCAACGCTCGCTGGAATTCCTGTTAAAGTAGAGTGATAAACCATCGCTATTGTTGTGCCCTTAAAGCCCGCGCGCCGGCTTTAAGGGCAACGGAAACCCGGCTTCCTCTGATTACTCGCTGTTCACAATGAGTTCATGGAGCATGGCTGTATCGACGCTTGTGATTTCCGGTCTTAAACGGATAGGATAGCCATGGCGGGTTCAATCCAGTCATGGTAGCGCCTACCCCATCGGGTATAATGCTTGGCCGGACTGATCAGGCCTCACTTCGGCGCTACGGCGTTATAGCGCGGTTAGCGTTGCTATAAAGGTTGTCAATATGAAAGTCCTGCGCGCCATTACGTCCGCTTTGAAATTTCAGATGATAGCAGTCATGTTTCTGACTGCGCCTGCATCCTGGGCCGAGCCTCAGGATTCTCCCGGCCCGGAACAGGTCGTGAATGACCTGCACGAGTCACTTCTCAAATCGATGCGAGAAGGGTCGAAACTCGGATATGAAGGTCGCTATGAATTGCTGGCCCCTGTTATTGATCGTACCCACGATCTTGATTTTATTGCCCGCACTACGCTAGGGGCCAACTGGACTCAGCTGGATGCCGAGCAACAGCGTACGTTCAAGGACATTTTCAGAAAGCTCAGCATCGGCACCTACGCGGGTTGGTTCAAAAGTTACGAAGGTGAGCGGTTCGAATTTATAGAGCAACAATCCATGCCGCGGGATCAGATAATGGTACGCAGCAAGCTATTTTTACCTACCGGTGAGCCCGTACGTTTCGACTATATCCTCCGGAACGGGAAGGATGGATGGCGCATCGTCAACGTCCTGGCTGACGGCGTCAGCGATCTCGCGCTAAAACGGGTCGAGTACCGTGCAATCCTCCAGCGTGATGGTTTCGCGACACTCATCGACATGCTCAAGAAAAAGATCATCCTGAACGAGCAAGGTTAAAAACCTGGGCAGCACCGAGGATTGATCGTCCTAAATTGCTTCCTTAAGGATGGCCATACCAATCAAAGCTTCTCACAGCCGCATATACGACATCTTCGCGCGCTGGTCCACACTCTCTTACCGATACGCCGCTTGGGTTCTTCTTTCGGCTTTATTGGTCACTGTCGTATGCGGATTATATGTTTCGCGTAACCTCGGTATAAATACCGATACCACGGACATGCTCTCGGAGCATTTGCCGTTTCGCGTCAATATGAAGCACTACAACGAGACGTTCCCGCAGGATATGGAAACCCTGTTGTTGGTGCTGGACGCTCCCACACCCGAGCAGGTTTACACGGCGGCCGAACGTCTTGCGGCGCGGCTAAAAAAAGATACGGCGAGCTTTTATGATGTCTACACTCCTAACGTGGACGTTTTTTTTGAGCGTAACGGCTTGCTCTACGAAAGTCTTCCCGAGCTGGAACAAATAACCGATCGTTTGGCCGCTGCACAGCCGCTCATAGCACATATCTCCGAAAACCCCACTCTGTCATCTTTCACTTCCGTGCTTACCAGGGCGGTGGACGAATTGCGCGAGGGACGCAGCATGGAGCTTCAGCCCGTGCTGCGCGGGATAAGTGCAACTTTTGACGCGCGGGTCGATGGATCGCCTCGGGCCTTATCGTGGCAAACGCTGTTTAACGGTGAGCCGCAGAAGAATAAGTACCAGCAGCTGATCGTAGTTAAGCCAAAGCTTGATTACACGCAGCTATCCCCGGCAGAGCAGCCCATCGCCGCCCTTTATGCAGCAGCAAAAGATATCGGGGTGTCGGCAAACGGCCCGGTTCGGCTGCGAATTACCGGTGAGGTAGCGCTAGCTGAGGAGGAACTCAACAGCTCGCTGCGTGGAATGGAGTATGCCGGGATCATAACGTTTGTAATGGTCGCCATAGTGCTTTACTTTGCGATGCATAACGCGGGTCTGATAATTAATGTGCTCGTCTGCCTGACGATGGGTTTGCTTCTTACCGCGGCGTTCGCCACTGCGGCGGTTGGTCACCTGAATCTGATCTCTATCGCGTTTGCAGTGCTGTATATCGGTCTGGGGGCAGATTTTGCTATCCATTTTCTGCTCCGATATCGTGAGATCCTGGAAAGTGGTACTCCGCCAGCCGAAGCCATGCATCTGTCTGGCGGCGACGCCGGGGCGGCGCTGACTGCGTGTACGATCACCAACGCCATCGGTTTTTACGCATTCATGCCTACCGATTATAGCGGAGTCGCGGAATTGGGGATCATTTCCGGTACTGGCATGGTGATCAGTCTGCTTGTTACCCTTACCATAGGCCCCGCCCTGCTACGTTATTTTCCCAGGAAAGTGTCAACGAAGGCCGCCACAAAGAGTTCAGTGGGGAAAGTGCTTGAGCTATCCTTGAAGTGGCACAAGTTGACCTATGCCATCACTTTTGTCGCTTTGGTCGCTGCTCTTGCAATACTGCCGCGGGTAACGTTTGATTATAATCTGCTGAATATGCAAGCTCAGAACGGGGAAGCGATACGGACATTCAAGGAACTTCTTGTGGACGCGGACAATTCCCCCTGGCATGCGACTGCGTTGGCCGGCAGCCGAAAAGAAGCAGAACGTCTGGCGCAGCAGCTGGCCAAGCTTCCCGAAGTGACCAAGGTGGTCACCATCTTCGATCTGTTGCCGGCCAAGCAGGAAGAGAAACTTTCGCTTATCGAGGAAATGGCGCTAACGATGGGGCCGATGACGAATTCAACGCCGGCCCTGCCGATGGGCGGTGAAGCCCAGATAAGTCAGCGTACATCTTTGGATGCACTGGCCGCCGCCTTGGATCGATTTATCGCCGAGCGTCCAGATCATCCCGCGTCGGCGAGTGTTCGCGCTCTCAAAGCGTCCCTTGCCGCGCTGCTTGCCCGACTCGATGCGGCGAGCGCCGACGAGAGGAGCCACTTGCTGCAGTCAGTGGAGGCCGATCTTCTCACTACGCTGCCCGCCGCTTTGCAGAGCATGCGGATTGCTACTGAAGCCGTTCCATTTGGCATGCAGGATCTGCCGGAATCGCTAAGCAGCCGGTGGAAAAGCCGCTCGGGGGAGTACCGGGTCGCGATCTATCCGGCTGAAGATCTTAACGACAACGATGCATTGCGGCGTTTCGTGCGCGCTGTGCAACAGGTCGCGCCGAACGCCACCGGGGCGCCTATGGTGAGCCTCGAGGCAGGTGAGGCGGTGGTGCAGGCATTTATCCAGGCATTCCTGCTGGCGCTGGCGGGGATTGTCGCCGCACTGCTGATAATATTGCGCAGCGTGAAGTATACCCTGTTGGTCCTGACCCCACTTTTGCTGTCCAGTTTGTTTACTGCCGCGTTCACCGTCGTGTTGAATGTACCGTTCAACTTTGCCAATATCATTGCTTTGCCGCTATTGCTGGGTCTCGGTATCGATAGCAGCCTGCACATGGTGCACCGAAGCCTGAATAACGAGATGGTGAGCGAGGTTTTGATCCACACCAGCACCGCGAGGGCCATTTTCTATAGTGCTCTGACTGCACTGGTCGATTTCGCAAGTCTCATGTTTTCGTCGCACGAAGGTACCGCCAGTATGGGAATAATGCTTACCGTCGGACTGACTTTTACGCTCCTCTGCACGCTGGTAATACTGCCGATCTTATTGAAGGCGCCTGCCCAAAGCATTAAGGTATGATCAAACCTCAGGCCGCTGGTGAATATAAGTCCGGGAACGGGGATGAGGGGTCGAGAAACCAGGTCACCGCCGCTGTCCCGGCAGGCTTATTCTCCCTTTGTTTACGTAAGCGAACTTATACGCTAAATTGTCATTTATTGTTTATACTCCCCACTTGGAGCGCCGCCGCGTTATTAAAGTAGAAATGCCTGGAGATTAGCAGTCATGCCTATCTTAACTGATCATGATACATAACCACCGGACAACCGTTTTGCTGGCAATATGTGCCGTATTGTTCGCGGGATGCGCTACCGTACGAACGAGCGACTCCGGCATAGATCCGATTGATCCTAATGAAGAGACCAATCGAAAATTTTATAACTTCACGGATACGATCGACCGAAACCTGCTGGCTCCGGTTGCTGATGTTTATATAAAATACGTACCTGACCCCATGGTGCGTTCGATTGGAAACTTCTATGACAATCTCGCGTATCCGAACGTTATCCTGAACGATTTTTTGCAGGGCAAAGTCCGTCAGGGCTTCCAGGATAGTCTTCGTTTTGTCGTCAATTCAACGGTCGGCCTGGGCGGCTTCTTCGACATGGCGGCGCCCATGGGCTTGCCGCAGCATGATGAAGACTTTGGGCAAACACTGGGCGTATGGGGTTTCAATACAGGATCATATCTTTTTGTTCCTCTGCTCGGCCCCAGCACCTATCGAGATGCGCCGGGAATACCTGTAAGCGTTTTCAGCAACCTTTTATTTTATGCCGGCACCTTCGCGAGTAGCGCTATTGTAGGCCCCGTCACGGTTTTAAGCATTATCGACAGAAGAGCGAGGCTTTCTGGCCCTATGCGTGTCCGTGACCAGGCGGCGCTGGACCCCTATTTGTTTGTACGAGAGGGGTTTTTGCAACAGCGCAAGCATTTAATTTATGACGGAGACCCGCCACCCGAGAGCTATGAAGACCCGGTGGACGAAGACATCGGGCAGAACGACTCCGATGCGGCGTCATCGCTAAAACACTGAAACCTGAGGCAGATACTCGCAATATGCTTGGTTGGCTTGAGGATCGGCCAATATCGATCTCATCGTAAGGCATTCCTTTCTCGAAGCGCCAAAACGCGCACAGTAGCATAGCGCATAGCAATTCCATGCAAAAACACAATTTTGTGAATTCTTCAGTTATTTTTCTTATCACATGGATGGATTTCATCCTGAATTCCGCAAAAACGCAACTTGGGTAAAAATTAATGAACAGATTCGGAGGTACCGCCACATTGTCTTCGTTAGATCAACAGGTTAGCCCCACCAGTAAAACGACGCTGGAAGATGGATTAACCGCAGCGCGTGATGCTCTGCTGTCGCTACAGAACCAAGATGGTCACTGGTGTTTTCCGTTGGAGGCAGACTGCACAATTCCGGCAGAGTATGTATTAATGATGCACTTCATGGATGATATCGATGTAAGCCTGGAAGTCAGACTCGCCCGATTTATCCGTGAAAAACAGGATATCGAGCATGGTGGCTGGCCGTTGTACTATGGGGGCCATTTCGACCTTAGCTGTACAATTAAAGCATATTATGCTTTAAAGATCGTAGGTGATTCGCCCGACGCGCCGCACATGACGCGCGCCCGCGCCGCTATTTTAAAACATGGAGGAGCCGCACGAGCTAATGTGTTCACCCGCATACTGCTTGCCATGTACGGTCAGCTTCCTTGGCGCGGCGTTCCATTCGTGCCGGTGGAGATCATTTTGCTGCCTCGCTGGTTCCCTTTCCACTTGAGCAAAATTGCTTATTGGTCTCGTACCGTAACAATACCGCTGTCCATTTTATGCAGTTTGAAGGCGCGTGCGGCGAATCCGCGTGAAATTCATATCCGTGAATTGTTTACGGTGCCTCCAGAGGAAGAGCGTGACTACTTTCCGGTTCGCACTCGCCTCAACCGCCTGTTTTTAATAATTGAGCGTACCGCTTCGCTATTCGAGCCATTCATTCCACAGGCTCTGCGCCGTATTGCAATACGGCGGGCTGAACATTGGATTGTGGAGCGGCTAAACGGCGAGTGTGGTTTAGGAGGAATTTTTCCTGCCATAGTGAACGCGGGCGAGGCACTGGCATTGCTGGGCTATGCCTACGATCACCCTTATCGACATCAATGCCGCCAAGCGCTACAAGGTTTGCTGGTGGAGGAAGGCCAACGCGCCTGGTGCCAACCGTGTACGTCGCCCGTGTGGGATACCGTCCTTACCTGCCTCGCCATGCAGGAAAGCGCTGATACGGATCAAAAGCCCGTCCGTGGAGCGCTCGACTGGCTCATTCCCCACCAGATACTCGATGCGCCCGCGGATTGGCAGGAAGACCACCCCGGCTTGCCAGGTGGCGGCTGGGCCTTCCAGTACGCCAACCCTCATTATCCGGATCTGGACGACACCGCAGCCGTGGCTTGGGCACTATATCAGGCGGATCCTCAAGCCTATCATGGGAGCATAGTACGAGCGGCAGATTGGCTTGCCGGAATGCAGTCGCGCGACGGCGGCTTTGCGGCCTTCGACGCCGACAATACTTATTATTATCTTAACGAAATACCATTTGCTGACCATGGCGCCTTGCTTGATCCGCCGACCAGCGATGTCACCGCCCGTTGCACCGGTTTTCTCTCATTGTATGGTGAACCCAGACATAAGATTGTTGTGGAACGAGGCCTCGCCTATCTATTTCGCGAGCAGGAACCCAGTGGAGCCTGGTTTGGACGCTGGGGAAGCAATTATATCTACGGCACCTGGTCAGTAATGGAGGCCTTCCGCCTGGCCCACGTTGATACCGGCCATCTCGCAATTCGCCGTGCGGTGCAATGGCTGAAGTCGGTGCAGCGCGATGACGGCGGCTGGGGCGAAAGTAACGATACCTACTTCGAACCTGAGAACGCCGGACAGTTCGAGAGAAGCACGTCTTTTCAGACGGCCTGGGCGCTGTTAGCCCTGATGGCGGCAGGTGACGGGCACAGCCATGAAGTGCGCCGGGGCATCGAATACCTGTTGCGTGAACAGGGCGCCGATGGATTATGGAATGACCCGTGGTTTACGGCACCCGGTTTTCCGCGGGTTTTTTACCTGAGATATTATGGCTATACCAAGTATTTCCCACTGTGGGCGCTGGCCAGGTTTCATGCTTTGACGCGGAAGATTTCTGCGTGAGGGAGATTGGCATCATCACGGCAATGCGGATAGAAGCTCGATGTATTACCTCGCTCCGTCTGCCCTTCAATCAAAAAATCAGCTTGGGGGAAAACGCTGCAATCTGGCTCTGCGGAATGGGTGAAGAGGCTGCTCGCGGCGCCGCAGAAGGGTTGAGAATGGGTGGCGCGAGTGCCTTGATGAGTTTTGGGTTTGCAGGCGCATTGGATTCAAATTTGCGTCCGGGGCATTTGATATTGCCTGAGTCGGTCCATGCCGATCGTTCATTGCAAGTCGACCTGAGCTGGCGTGACAGTTTGCGGCAATGTCTGCCTGGCCACTTGAACGTTACCGGAGGCGTATTGGCTGCGAGCAGCAAGATGCTGACTTCGGCTATCGCCAAGCGTGAGCTGGCGCAGGCAACCGGAGCTTGCGCAGTGGACATGGAAAGCGGTGCGGTGGCAGAAGCTGCCGTCCGCGCGGGCTTGCCGTTTCTGGCCATACGGGCGATCTCGGACCCGGTTGACTTTTCGCCGCCTCCAGTTCTGCTCGATGTGGTGCGCCCGGACGGAAGCGCGGACCTCGCTCGCCTCCTGCCTCTGCTGGTACGGGGATCTTTAGCAGTCAGTACGCTACTTCGTCTCGCGATGGGTTCGCGTGCCGCATGTGCCGCTCTGTCTGCTGTGGTGCGCTATGCCGGCGCGGAAATTGGCATGAGGAGACGTAATGCCGCATCACCCCGCGGATATGTGTCAGACTAACGAACTGGCTAAGTATGATTTCGAGATTGGTACGCAAAGGCGGTTGTATTCCCCGTCTTATTTCCCGGTAGACTCGACGGCGCTTACCAGCCCGGTATTCGAAAATGAAATAAAGTCATTACATTACTTGAGAGTTGACCCTGTTAAAGAGTAAAATGTCGCCCTTTCCTATTGGGCGTAATGGAGAGCAGTATGGCAGTTAAAACCGAACAAAAAGCGCAGGTGGTGCGCGACTATCAACGAGCAGACGGAGATACTGGTTCCCCCGAAGTGCAAGTGGCTTTATTGACTGCTCGCATCAACGATTTGGCCGGTCATTTCAAGGCGCACGTCAAGGACCATCACTCACGCCGCGGCTTGCTGCGTATGGTAAGCCGTCGCCGCAAGCTGCTGGATTACCTGAAGCGCAGCAGCGATGATAGTTATCGTGCGCTGATCGAGCGCCTTGGCTTGCGTAAATAGATATCGAGCAGCGTGAGATAGCAGCGGCATGATTGAAATCGCTATTTCCAATAAGCCTGGCCGGAGCTATAGCTATTGATCTGACGTGACCGGCATGATTTTATCGAAAAGGGCAGTTAATTGAAAATCAAGAAAAGCATTACTTACGGGTCTCATCAACTAACACTCGAAACAGGGGAAATAGCAAGGCAGGCGCACGGCGCAGTGATGGTCACTATGGACGACACCGTGGTCCTCGTTACCGTGGTGGGTGCAAAAAATGCTAAACAGGGACAGGACTTTTTCCCCTTGACCGTGGATTATCAGGAAAGGACCTACGCCGCCGGTAGAATACCGGGTAGTTTTTTTAAGCGCGAAGGCCGTCCATCGGAGAAGGAAATTCTCACCTCCCGCCTTATCGACCGCCCTATCCGCCCGTTATTCCCGGAAAGTTTTTATAATGAAGTTCAGATTGTGGCGACGGTTCTGTCCTCCGATAACGAGGTGGATGCGGATATACCTGCCCTTCTGGGCGCCTCCGCTGCGCTGGTTCTTTCCGGCATACCGTTCGATGGCCCGATCGGCGCGGCTCGTGTAGGCTACATCAATGGCGAATATATATTAAACCCGAGTACTGCCGAGCTGAAGCAGACTCAACTGAATCTGGTGGTGGCGGGTACTCAGCGAGCCGTGCTGATGGTTGAGTCCGAAGCACTGGAGCTATCCGAAGAAATCATGTTGGGCGCTGTCGTCTACGGCCACCAGCAAATGCAAGTGGTGATCGACGCAATCAGCGAATTGGCGGACGAAGCGGGGGTTACCGCATGGGACTGGGCTCCGGTGTCGAAGGATGCCGCGCTTGCTGAGAAAATCGCCCATTTGGCGGAAAATGACTTGCGAGCCGCATTCCGGCTAAAGCAGAAGCAGGCGCGATCGGAAACCATAGACGATATCTGGAAAAGAGTATTTACCGAAGTGGGTGTCAATTCTGAGGAAGGGCCGGACGCACAATCCGTAAAGGAGGCCTGCTTTGCCCTGGAATCGAAAATTGTGCGAACACAGATATTGGATGGCGAGCCGCGTATAGATGGGCGTGATACGCGAACCGTTCGGCCGATTACGATCTGTAACGGCTTGTTACCGCGTGCTCACGGCTCTGCGTTGTTTACCCGAGGGGAAACTCAGGCGCTGGTAGTGGCAACGTTGGGCACCGGACGGGATGAGCAGAAAATCGATGCACTGCAAGGCGATTACTCCGAACGCTTTATGCTCCACTACAATATGCCGCCTTATGCTACCGGCGAGACCGGCCGTGTAGGGACGCCCAAACGCCGTGAAATCGGCCATGGACGTCTTGCCAAGCGGGCTTTGATTGCTGTGTTGCCCACTCCCGAAGAGTTTGGTTATTCTCTCAGAGTGGTATCGGAGATTACCGAATCGAACGGATCCAGTTCCATGGCGTCGGTTTGCGGTGGTTGTCTTGCGTTAATGGACGCCGGTGTACCACTGAAAGCGCATGTGGCAGGTATTGCCATGGGATTAATTAAGGACGGCAACAGATTTGCAGTGTTGACCGATATCCTGGGGGATGAAGATCATCTGGGCGATATGGATTTCAAAGTGGCCGGTACCGAAGCAGGAATCACTGCGCTACAAATGGATATCAAGATTCAGGGCATCACCAAAGAAATCCTGCATGCGGCACTGATACAGGCAAAGGAAGGCCGCCTGCATATTCTTGGAATTATGAAACAGGCTGTGCCCACCACGCGCGAGGATATTTCGGAACATGCGCCGCGTATTATCAAAATAAAAATCAATCCCGAGAAAATCCGTGACGTAATTGGTAAGGGCGGCGCGGTGATTCGTGCGTTGACGGAAGAAACCGGAACCACAATCGATATCGCTGACGACGGCACAGTGATGATAGCGTGTATCAGTGCTGAAGGTGGCGAGTTGGCAAGGAAGCGTATCGAGGATATAACGGCCGAGGTTGAGGTTGGAAGAATTTACGACGGAACCGTTTTAAAACTTCTGGACTTCGGCGCAATAGTTAGCGTGCTCCCCGGCAAGGATGGGTTGTTGCATATCTCGCAGATTGCCAACGAGCGCGTCAATAATGTAACTGACCATCTCAAGGAAGGTCAGGTGGTGCGTGTTAAAGTTCTGGAAGCCGATGATAAAGGCCGTTTACGCCTGAGCATGAAAGCTGTTTCTGCCGAGGTCACTGACAACACGGCAATCTAGGTATAGCTGAACAATCCATTGCGAGAATTGTAGCTCCTCAAAAAGGAGTACCTATTACATGCTGCTCCCAATCGCTGAAAGACAGATCCAACCTGTTTCCGCGGAAATAAAAAAAGCCCTAATCGCGAGATAGGGCTTTTTATCTTATAGCAATAATATTCGATTCAGCTACGTCTGCAGATGTATACCTGTAGAAGTCAGCCGAAAAATACTATTTAGCGACCTGCTTTTCCCTTATTTCGTCCAGGGTCTTGCAATCAATGCAGAGAGTGGCGGTGGGCCGGGCTTCAAGTCGCTTAAGACCGATTTCTACGCCACAGCTTTCACAATAACCGTAATCGCCAGTATCTATTTTTGCGATAGTCTCGTCAATTTTCTTGATCAATTTACGCTCACGGTCTCGGTTCCGTAACTCCAGCGCCATGTCCGATTCCTGGCTGGCGCGATCGTTAGGATCAGCGAAAATCGTTGCTTCGTCCTGCATGGTGTGAACCGTGCGATCAATATCTCGTCCCAACTCAAACTTGATGCCTTCCAGTATATTGCGGAAATGCATAAGCTGCTTGGAACTCATATAGGTTTCTCCCTTCTTCGGTTTATAGGGGCTAGCCTGTTTATGCAATTCTTGCGGCATATTAATATTCCTTTTCCATTTCTGGTGATCTGTGGTAACACTTACAGAAAAAAACATTATACAGCAAGTAGGTTGGCGGTTTGTCTGATGTAGTTCCCCGAGAAGTTAACCCCGCTTTAGATGACCTCCGGTCAATCAGTTGCATGAAGACTCCCCTACATCGACAGCGGGAATTCTTGCAGAATTCCCATTACTTGAATACCCCCAAAAGAAAATAAATAACCCGTTAAATTAACGGTCGAGGAACGTTTGATTTAAGCGCGGCAGGTCCTTGTGCTATTTCTTTATGAAGCATTGCCATGATAGGGCAGGTGCGGCAATTTGCCGCACCTGCCCTAATATTTGTGCTATGTTTCTTATAGTCGTTCTTGTCCCCAGACGATATCGCGTTATTCAAGAATGGCGGAGGTTGTTTTATATCGGGTATCTGCGCACGTCAAAGTCAGTCGCAAAAAAAACTGGTCGATAAAAGTCGCCGCAACAACCGGTTTTCGCTGAGTTTCGTAACATCCCTAACATATATAGGAGAACATGATGTCCAACAAAAAATCCCTTATTTCTATCGCAATAGGCTCCGCTTTTGTCGCTACTCTCGGTACGGTACCGGGTGTTTCTGCGACCGATAATCCATTTACCATGCAGTCCCTCGACAAAGGTTACATGGTGGCCGATTCCCATAACTATGGCGAAAAGAAAGGTGGAGAAGGTAAGTGCGGCGGTGAAGGCGCATGCGGCGAAGGCAGGTGCGGCGCGGCTATGGCAGATGCAAATCGTGACGGCAAGATCACCAAGGAAGAATGGACGAAGCATCACGACGCCATGTTTGAACATATGGATACCGACAAGGATGGCGTTATCACCAAAGATGAAAAGAAGGGCAAAATGAAAGACGGCAAGTGCGGTAGCAGTAAATAACTTAAGAAATCCATCTGAACTATTCCTAGCTACTGTCAAATCCCGGGTCGTCTTTGTTTTGTACGGTTTGGCCTCCGCTTTCCTGTGCCTCATCCAACGCAGGAAAGCGGGGTTCTACCAGCCGTCGGACTTGAAGAGAAGAATCGCAGCTTTTGCAGCCGATTTCCTCTAAGTCCGACAGCTGCCTAGTTAAGGCAATCCCCAATTCATTTGAATTGTGACATAATATTCCATCCAAAAATTAGGAGAAAATACTGTGCGCAACAAGAAAACCATGATTTCGCTGACCGTTGGTTCTGCCCTTGCCGCTACACTTGGCGCTGTACCGTTTGCCTCCGCGGCAGACAGCCTTTTTACCGCTCAATCCCTGGATAAGGGCTATGTGCTGGCGTATGCCGATAAGGTAGACCCCAACAAATATGGCGGTGGAGCAAAATCCGGTGAAGGTCGATGCGGCATGTCCATGGTAGATGCCAATAAGGACGGCAAGGTCACCAAGCAAGAATTTCTCAAGCATCATGAAAACATATTCGACAGGATCGATGCCAACAAGGACGGCGCTGTGGATCAGCCTGAGGCCGATAGCTATGGTGGAACCAAGCCGAGTGCGCCGAGTACAGCTCCGCATGCAGGGATAAAGAAGTAATTTTTTCCATTGTGGAATTCCTGCCTCGTGCCAGCGTAGGCCTCGGTTTTCGGAGGGAATTGATTCCGGCGTTAAAAACCGGTGTTCCAGATTCCATTGATTTCTTCGAGATCGCTCCAGAAAACTGGATCGATCTTGGCGGCATTTTAGCGCGCGATCTGCGCATTTTCACTGAACGCTATCCCTTCGTCTGCCATGGCCTTTCGCTCTCGATTGGCAGCCCGGCACCGCTGGACGAGGTATTGTTGCAAAAGGTCAGGCAGTTTCTGGATCGATATCAAATCCGCCTTTACACCGAACATCTTTCCTATTGCTCCGACGATGGCCATCTATACGATCTGCTTCCAATACCGTTTACTGAAGAAGCAGTAAAGTATGTTGCGGCGCGGGTTCGCCGCACCCAGAATATTCTGGAGCGACGCATCGCGTTGGAAAATGCTTCGTTTTACGTTCAGGCGCCCATCGCCGAGATGAGCGAAGCGGACTTTATTCGCGCTGTATTGATCGAGGCGGATTGCGATCTGCATCTCGACGTCAATAATGTATACGTCAATAGCATTAATCACGCCTATGACCCGATCGAATTTATCCGTGCGATGCCTGCCGAGCGCATCGTTTATATGCATATGGCCGGTCACTATAATGAAGCGGAGAATCTGATTATAGATACGCATGGGGCGGACGTGATCGATCCAGTATGGTCATTGCTCGAGCAAACCTACCATATTCATGGCGTGGCGCCTACTCTGCTGGAGCGCGATTTCAATATCCCGCCCCTCCACGAACTGGTGCGTGAAGTCGAGCGCATCGGCTTGATCCAGACCCGGTATCGCGGACCGAGCCGTGGGTATGCCGCTTCCTGAATTTCAGCGCTTCCAGTACGCTTTCACTGCGCATATACGCAACCCCAAGATAAACCCTTGCCCGCGCGGTATTGACACGCGGCGCATGGAAATATACAGAAGGCTGGTTTACAACAATCTCGAGAGTTTTCTCCTGACCTGTTTTCCCGTGCTCCATAAAGTGCTGGGAAAACGGCGGTGGACGCGACTCATGCGCTGTTTCCTTGCCACGCATCGCAGCCGCTCGCCTTTTTTTCGCCAAATACCAGATGAGTTCATCCACTTCCTGCAGAGCGAAGAAGCGATACCGGCAAATTATCCGGAATTCGTGCTGGAGCTCGCGCATTACGAGTGGGTAGAACTCGCTCTTTCCATTTCAACCCTGGCGCCGACTTGGGAAGCGATCGACCGGGAAGGTGGCTTGCTGGAACGGCGTCCGGTTTTAAATCCCGTGTTAGCTAACCTTTGTTATAACTGGCCAGTGCACCGTATTGGTCCCCAAACACGAGTCGAGCAAACAGAAACCTACCTGCTCGTATTTCGCGATGCGGATGATCAGATTCAATTCACCGAAATAAACGCGTTTACGTCACGCCTGATAAATCTCCTGGCTTCTGCTGAGCATACGGGCAAAGCGGCGCTTCAAATCATTGCCATGGAAAGTCAGCATCCCTCGCCCGAGGTCGTAATTCAGGGCGGGTTTGAAATCATGCGCGATTTAATGGCGCGTGGCGCGATACTGGGCGTTTCCAAATAATATATCGTCATTGTTCTGTGTACACTACACAATTAGGTAAGGCATAGCCGGTCGCCGCTAGCCGCTAGCCGACAGAATATATCGCGATAAATTTTCCATCACATTCGATGAGAGTCACCCGATATGAAGCCAAACTCACCGGATCTCGGGGAAATCACCGACCTTACACTGGCCCACTACAACGAACGTGCCGAGGCTTTCTGGATGGGAACGAAAGACCATGACGTCGGGCAAAATATCGCAGCGTTGCTTCAACATATCAGAGCCGTTCCCCCCTTCAACATATTGGATTTCGGCTGTGGACCAGGCCGTGATCTGAAGGTTTTTGCAGAACTTGGCCATCTTGCAACAGGACTGGAGGGAGCGATGAATTTTGTCGAAATGGCCCGCAGCCATAGTGGTTGCGAGGTATGGCATCAGGATTTTCTCAGGCTCGATTTGCCGGATGGATATTTTGACGGCATATTTGCCAATGCTTCACTGTTTCATGTTCCCACGTCCGAGTTATCGCGTGTATTGAAGGAACTTTGGGCAACGCTGAAACCGAACGGAGTGTTATTCAGCTCGAACCCGCGGGGAAATAACGAGGAGGGCTGGAACCAGGGGCGCTACGGCGTATACCACGATATCGAAAGCTGGAGGCACTATCTCGCCAATGCCGGGTTCGTCGAAATTATCCATTACTATCGCCCTGCCGGCCTTCCTTTCGAACAACAATCATGGCTGGCCAGCGTGT
Source organism: Nitrosospira sp. Nsp18 (assembly GCF_900103145.1). Classification (NCBI taxonomy): domain Bacteria; kingdom Pseudomonadati; phylum Pseudomonadota; class Betaproteobacteria; order Nitrosomonadales; family Nitrosomonadaceae; genus Nitrosospira; species Nitrosospira sp. Nsp18. The sequence goes on from NZ_FMWY01000028.1 coordinate 16,152, forward strand.
GGCGTAAAGCGGCTGTATAACGTCAGCAGTGAAAATGGCTGCAGCATGCCAACATGAAATCAAAAAAAGATGTAGTGGTGATAGGCGCCGGGGCGGCCGGAATGATGTGTGCGATCGAAGCGGGAAAGCGCGGGCGATCCGTGCTGCTATTGGAACATGCAAGCAAGCTGGCAGAGAAAATCCGGATCTCGGGTGGCGGACGTTGTAATTTCACCAATCTACACACGAGGCCGGAGGCTTTTCTCTCACAAAATCCACATTTCTGCCGATCAGCATTGTCCCGCTTTACCCCCCAAAACTTTATCGATCTGGTGGAAAAGCATCGAATTCGCTATCACGAAAAAAAGCTGGGGCAATTATTCTGCGACGACAGTTCGCAGCAAGTCATCGGCCTGCTGCGACGTGAATGCGATAGTGCCGGCGTCGAGTGGGAAGTGCCATGCCAAGTGAGTAATGTAAGTCTTCTCGGCATCGACGGCTCCCGGTTCTTGCTGGAAACCGACCGTGGCGCATTGGCAACTGATGCAGTGGTAATTGCTACCGGTGGCCTCTCCATTCCACAAATAGGCGCGAGCCCCTTCGGATATCGCATCGCGGAGCAATTCGACATCGCGGTTACCCCTCTGCGACCGGGATTGGTTCCGTTGATTTTTGCACCCCAGCAACTGGCCTGTTTTTCAGAAATTCCTGGAGTTGCGCTTGAGGCAGTGGTGAGTTGCAATGGCGCACGATTCCGGGAGAACCTGTTAATCACACACCGCGGCTTGAGCGGGCCCGCGATATTGCAGATTTCTTCATACTGGCGGCCGGGATTACCGCTGCACATCGACCTGCTGCCGGATCTCGACGCGGCTGCGTGGCTGCTCGATCATAAGTATAGCGCCACGCTATTACCCAATCTGTTAGCGCAGCACTTGCCCCGGCGTTTCGCACGGGTCTGGAGCGAAACGGTCATGCGTGGGCAGTCAACTGGGCCGGTAAACCAGTACAGTGACAAGAGCTTGAAGCAGATTGCCGCACAATTGCACGACTGGCAGGTTATTCCGGATGGTACTGCGGGCTACAAGAAGGCGGAAGTCACGCTCGGCGGCGTGGATACCCGGGAATTATCGTCCAAAAGCATGGAAGCGAAAAAAGTGCCCGGGCTTTATTTTATAGGTGAAGTGGTTGACGTGACGGGACATCTGGGTGGGTTCAATTTCCAGTGGGCCTGGGCGTCCGGTTATGCCGCCGGCCAGTTTGTATAGTTCTGCTTCCATCCGGCAGTTCTCCAAAAAGCACATTTTCCGCCGTATCTATACCGGTATTTTCTCGTTGAGCAAAATTCATTTTCAACGGTTGAAAATTGTATTACGTCGCCAGTTTCCCCAGATCATCGAGCAATGCTTGGCATGCCCTGGAATGGAATGAGGCAATGTCAACGGCCGCGCCCGCCCGAACGCTGCAATGCAGGCATGCGACCGGCAGCAGGTCCCCCAGATAATCTGGCGGATGGTGGCTTTGTACCTGGCTGTCCTCCCCTTCGTTGGCTACGTCCGGGAAGTCCGGGCGGCATGCGGCGCTGTCCTCCGCCGCTCCCATTCACGATCGGCTCGGCCTTGATTCGCGGGTCTGGCTCGAAGCCAGCGATAATTTTGCTGGATAAATCCCGTTTGATCAGCCTTTCGATATCCGTCAACAGCTTGAGCTCGTCCACGCATACCAGCGACACTGCATCTCCTTCTGCCCCTGCCCGCCCAGTGCGTCCGATGCGGTGAACGTAATCTTCCGCCACGTTGGGCAATTCAAAGTTGACGACATGTGGTAATTCGTTGATATCGATTCCGCGTGCGGCAATGTCGGTTGCTACCAGTACCTGCAGGCTGCCAGTCTTGAATTCCGCCAGTGCTCGCGTGCGCGCCGACTGGCTTTTATTGCCGTGTATGGCAAGCGATGGAATGCCACTCGCAACCAGATGCTCAGCCAATTTGTTGGCGCCGTGCTTGGTGCGGGTGAATACCAGTACCTGCGACCAGCGGTGCTGCTTGATAAGATGGGCAAGCAGATCACGCTTCCGCTCACGATCTACCGGATGCACAATATGTGTCACATTGGCAGCGGTTGCGTTGCGCGCTGCGACATCGATCATGGCAGGCTGGTTGAGCAGGCCAGCTGCCAGCGCCCGGATTCCATCGGAAAAAGTGGCGGAGAACAGCAGATTCTGCCGCTGTACGGGCAGCAGCATGAGTATCTTTTTTATGTCGCGAATGAAACCCATGTCGAGCATGCGGTCAGCTTCGTCCAGCACCAGGATTTCAACGTGCGACAGGTCGAGCGTTTTTTGCTGCACATGATCCAGCAGGCGGCCCGGGGTGGCGACCAGAATATCCACGCGGCTCTTCAGGCGGGTGATCTGCGGATTGATATTAACTCCACCAATCATTATCATCGAGCTCAGCTTCAGGTATTTGCCATATATGCGTATGCTTTCCTCCACCTGTGCTGCCAGCTCGCGCGTAGGGACGAGAACCAGCGCGCGTATTGGCGGCCTGCCGCTGGAGGGTCCCTTAACGCTCCTGTCCGACAAACGGTGCAGGATGGGCAAGGTAAATGCAGCGGTCTTGCCAGTGCCGGTTTGAGCCCCGGCCATTAAATCACCGCCCGCCAGCACCGCGGGGATGGCTTGTAGTTGAATGGGCGTTGGATCGGTATAGCCGCGTTCAATCACGGCACGAAGAATTTCATCGGACAGGCCGAAGATAGAGAAAGGCATAAAACTCCAAGGTAACATCGGCCTGTCGCCCCCATTAGGAGACGCCAGTCTTAGGCAGACGGGTAAGTTCGAAAAACAGAATGGACGGCGTGAAGACGTGGAGCGAACGCCGCAGGTCGGAATTGTAACAGATCAGGTCCCATCACGCAGTCTGGCGAGATGCTTTTCTTCTACATGAAGACGGAATAAAAACCGCCTAAGAATATTGGAATTTGCGCAGCTTGCTTGCCAAGCATGCGCTCGACGGCGGACCTGTGAGCTAGAGCACGTAGCGTGCCAAATCCTCACTTTGTGATAAAGTGTTGAGCCGCGCATCCACGTATGCGGCATCAACGACAACTTTAGTATCACGATGCTCTTCGGCATCGAAGGATACCTCTTCCAGAAGCTTTTCCATCGCGGTGTATAGACGCCTCGCGCCGATGTTCTCGGTTTTCTCATTAACCGCAAAGGCAATCTCTGCCAAGCGTTTCACTGCGTCGGGGGTAAATTCCAGCTTGATTCCTTCAGTTTCCAGCAGCGCCTCATATTGACGCGTCAGGCAGGCGTCCGTATTGGTGAGGATCTGTACAAAATCGTCAGCGCTAAGGCTCGCGAGTTCGACACGAATCGGAAAGCGCCCCTGCAATTCAGGGATCAGGTCGGAAGGCTTGGCAAGATGAAATGCACCACTTGCAATGAACAGGATATGATCTGTTTTGATCATGCCGTACTTGGTTGAAACGGTGGTGCCCTCCACCAATGGCAGCAGGTCGCGCTGAACGCCCTGACGCGAGACATCAGCGCCGGAATTTTCGGACCGGCTCGTGATTTTATCGATTTCGTCAAGGAATACGATGCCGTTCTGCTCAACATTCTGCACTGCGTGAAGTTTCAATTCTTCATCATTGACAAGCTTGGACGCTTCCTCATCGATAATGACTTTCAATGCTTCCCGAATTCTCAACGTGCGGGTTTTCTTTCGCTCTCCGCCAAGGTTCTGGAACATCCCCTGAATTTGAGTCGTCAGTTCCTCCATTCCGGGGGGAGCGAAGATCTCCATATGGGAGTGCGCTGCCGCCACTTCTATTTCGATTTCCTTATCGTCGAGCTCACCTTCACGCAATCTTTTGCGGAATTTCTGCCGAGTGGTATTTTCCCCCTCTCCCACCTCCGTTTGTACACCCATTTCTCTCGCAGCGGGCAGCAGGACATCGAGTATGCGCTCTTCTGCGTGATCTTCCGCGCGGGCGCGCATTTTATGCGTTTCCTGTTCACGGGATTGTTTAACGGCGGCTTCCACCAGATCGCGGATAATCGAATCGACATCCCGCCCGACATATCCCACCTCGGTGAATTTCGTCGCCTCCACCTTAATGAAGGGTGCACCGGCCAGTTTAGCCAGGCGCCGCGCAATTTCGGTCTTGCCAACGCCGGTCGGGCCGATCATTAGGATATTTTTTGGCGTAATCTCCTGCCGTAGGGGATCCATTACCTGCTGCCTGCGCCAGCGGTTTCTCAGGGCAATGGCCACGGAACGCTTGGCGCTGTCCTGGCCAATGATGTGTTTATCCAGTTCGTGGACGATTTCCTGCGGGGTCAGTTGTGACATGATTTCAGGTCGGTGATAAATGCGAGGGGTACGAAGCCAAGGTGAACCAAGATGGAAGTATGCGATATGCGCGGCTATGCTGTCCCGCAATCATTCGTCGAAAGACATATATTTTTACCCTGTAATTCAGTTCATTTTCCAAGGTTATATTCCTCGACTACTGTTCATGTTCTTCAGTTTACAGTTTACTCGAGTACCTCGATTACATGGTTCTGATTGGTATAAATGCACAGGTCGCCCGCGATGACCAGCGCCTTCTTGACGATTTCCACCGGTGTCATATTGGTATTATCCAATAGGGCGCGTGCGGCGGAGTGAGCGTAAGAGCCGCCACTGCCAATCGCAGCAATACCGAACTCGGGCTCGATCACGTCGCCCGATCCCGTTATGATGAGCGTAGTGGTCAGGTCGGCAACGACCAGCATTGCCTCCAGCCGCCGTAAAATTCGATCAGTGCGCCAGTCCTTCGCCAGCTCAACCGCCGAACGCATCAGATGTCCCTGATGCCTTTCAAGCTTACCTTCAAACCGCTCAAACAAGGTAAAAGCATCGGCTGTTCCCCCGGCAAACCCTGCCAGTATCTTTTCATGGTAAAGCCTGCGTACCTTGCGCGCGCTCGCCTTGGCGACAACAGCGCCTAAAGTTACCTGACCATCCCCCCCAAGCGCGACTTGGGCGCCTCGTCGGGCCGAAAGTATGGTTGTGCCGCGATGTTCTAGCATGGAAATTGGCGCGTGATGATTGAGCGAAGATTATAACGCTGATCCGTAGAGAAAACGCAAGCTGTATGGTTACTGAAGATTTAACTTTTTTCCTTCTTCCTGGCACGTGGATGGGCCGCATCGTAGACTTTCGACAAATGCTGGAAATCCAGATGAGTATAAACCTGGGTAGTGCTGATGCTGGCGTGCCCCAGCATCTCCTGCACAGCCCGTAAATCGCCGCTGGATTGTAACAGGTGCGAGGCGAACGAATGCCGTAGCACATGAGGGTGAATATTGGCGCTGATTCCTTGACGCATCGCCTGAATTTTTAGCCGCTGATCGATTGATCGGCGGCTGATATTCTTGCCATACCGTGACATGAATAGTGCAGTTTCGCCAGGTTTAGCCAGCGCCTGGCGTTGTTTCATCCATTCGCGCAAGGCTTGCGCCGCCTTGCTGCCAACGGGCACGATGCGCGTTTTTCCGCCTTTGCCGGTAACTCGCACTGTGCCGTCATCCAGACTTAAATCTCCGGGTTTCAAGCCAGCAAGCTCGCCCAGCCGTAACCCGGATGAATAACACAGCTCGAACATGGCCTTGTCGCGCAATGCCATTAAGTCGTCGGAGGCTGGAAACTCCAGCAGTTTCGCGGCCTCGTCGGGTGAAAGGGTGTGCGGCAAGGTTTTTGGCGATTTTGGCGCGCGTATCCCGTCGCAGGGGTTGGATGCATAGCCGTGATCCCGCGTCAGGTATCTATAAAAGCCCCGCCAGGCCGATAACATTCTGGCTAGACTCCTGCCGGAAAATCCCTCTCCATGTAGTTGAGCGGCAAACCGCCGGACGTGATGAATTTGCAATCGGTCAAGAGGCGTTTCTTGCGTAAGGTTCAGCAAAGCGCGAATATCGCGAGCGTAACTTTCACAGGTGAGCGGTGACAAACGCCGTTCTTTAGCAAGGTGGATGAGATAGGCCGAGGCAAGTTCGGCCTGGTGATTACCCGATGTCATGTTGATAGCAGTGCGCTTTTCTTATCCTTCAGCACGTGTGAAACGTTTTAATGCGGCGCTTACCAGTTCGCCCAGTTGCGCGAGGTAAATTGTTCCCATTTCCGGGTAAAATCGCTGCGGATCCTCGCTGCCCATTACCAACAGACCGATGGTTTGCTCTGCTGACAGGGACACCATCGCAAATGAGCGCAGGCGAACAGCATCTTCTCCGAACCAGTCCCTGATCTCGTCCAATACGTGAGAACCGCAGTAAGGGCGCGGCAGGCTTTCAGCCAGGGCGCGGATATCAGCACCGGTTGGCGTGAATTCCGGTAGCGGGGGGCCATCGGCAGTCATGTTCCACAACCGCAGGGCCATATGAGGTATAGAAAAATCCTCGCGCAAATGAAAGTTCAACCCATGTAGAAAATCAGCCAGATGAGTGAAGGTGAGTAGGGCAACAGCCAGACGGTGCATTTTTTCGGTAATAGCGCCGTTTTCCTCGCCAAACCTGATCAACTCGCCCAATTTATCCTGCAAGATGCGATTCTTGTCCCGAAGCGCGACGATTTGGCGTTCGCTGATGGGAATGGCTCTGCCGCCGTGAGGATGCGGAACCTGAATCTCCGCCAGCATATCGGCATATTCTTCAAAAAATTCAGGATGCATGCGCAGGTATTCGGCGACTTCTTCCGGACTTGATTCCATATCTCTCCCTGTCTGAATCCTATAAGTCGATCTCTCCATCAAACACGGTGACTGCGGGACCTGTCATCCAGACCGGTTGATTTTCGCCCTCCCATCGAATAAATAAATCGCCGCCGCGAAAGCTGACCTTGACCGGTGATTCAAGCAAGCCCCGTTGAATTCCCGCTACCACTGCCGCACACGCGCCGGTACCACAGGCAAGCGTTTCGCCAGCGCCGCGTTCATATACGCGCACCCGAATATGATGGCGGTCGATAACCTGCATATAACCGGCGTTCACCCGCTGAGGAAAACGTGGATGACCCTCGATCGTTACACCTTCGGTCAATACCGGAGCATGATCTATATCCGGCACCAATTGCACGGCGTGGGGATTGCCCATCGACACAACGCTGATTTCCAGTTGTTTGCTGCCGCTATCGAGCGGATAGGTCGTTGCGCGTTTTTCGGCGACAAAGGGTATTTCCCGAGGTTCAAATTTCGGCGCGCCCATATTGACAGTGACTTCTCCATCGGCCTCCAGCCTTGGAGCTATCACGCCACCCAGCGTCTCCACGCGGATTTCGCGCTTGCTTGTCATTCCGCGATCATGCAGATAGCGAACGAAACAGCGCGCGCCGTTGCCGCACTGCTCCACTTCACCCCCATCGGCATTGAATATACGATAGCGATAATCAGCATTGCCTTTTGCGGTTTCTATGAGCAGAACCTGATCGCAGCCGACGCCTATATGGCGGTCAGCAAGCCGTTGTAATTGTTCCGCACTGAGGGAAACCGACTGACTGACGCCATCAATCACAACGAAATCGTTGCCGAGGCCATGCATTTTGGTAAACCTCATTCTCACCATTAACGCGCCGAGTTGAATGTAGAGCCTGTGTATATGGAAAGCTTCTCCCGGTCAGGCGTAAAGGGCAGCAGCGTCGGGGACGCCATCAATAAGAAGCGCGTTGCGCCGCATGATAAACCGCCGCGTGAGAAAGCCTTCGGTACTATTGCCATGTCCGATTCCCCCCACCATCCCTGGCAAACTACTCGCATCCGTGCCTGGCGTGCCTGGTGTACCTTTGCGGTATCCAATCCGGGCAACGCCATCGTTATGCAAGTGCAGGAGGTATCCAAGGATTCCACAGGAATAAACATGGTTTCACTATCATTGATCTTCTTAATACCCGAGTAATTTGTTATTCTACAGACCTTTTACCACTATAGCGGCTGGACAACATGAGCGAATATCTTTTTACTTCCGAATCCGTATCCGAAGGTCATCCAGACAAGGTAGCTGATCAGATTTCCGATTCAATCCTGGATGCTATCCTCACCCAGGATCCCAGTGCACGGGTAGCCTGCGAGACGCTGTGCAGTACAGGCCTGATCGTGATGTCGGGTGAAATTACCACCACGGCCAACGTCGACTATATGCAGGTTGCGCGTGCGGCGGTCAAGCGTATTGGTTACGACAGTTCCGATATCGGTTTTGATTATCGTACCTGTGCTGTGCTTACCGCGTTTAACAAACAGTCTCCCGACATTGCGCAAGGAGTCAACCGCACCAAAGAAGAGGAAATGGATCAGGGCGCGGGCGACCAGGGGCTCATGTTCGGCTATGCCTGCGACGAGACGCCGCAATTGATGCCGATGCCGATTTACTATGCCCATCGCTTGATGGAGCGGCAGGCGGAACTGAGAAAAGATGGGCGTTTGCCGTGGTTGCGTCCGGATGCTAAGTCGCAAGTATCGGTGCGTTATGTGAACGGAAAACCGCAGCGGATCGAAACCGTGGTGATATCTACGCAGCATCATCCGGACATCTCCCACGCGCAACTGAGCGAAGCGATAATCGAAGAAGTCATCAAGCCGGTACTCCCGAAAAAAATGCTGAATGGCGAGAGCCGTTACCTCATCAATCCTACCGGGCGGTTCGTGGTGGGTGGACCGATGGGCGATTGCGGTTTGACAGGCCGCAAGATCATCGTGGACACCTATGGCGGTACGGCGCACCATGGTGGAGGCGCGTTTTCGGGTAAGGATCCTTCCAAGGTTGACCGTTCCGCAGCCTACGCAGGGCGTTACGTGGCCAAGAACATCGTGGCCGCCGGTATCGCCAGCAGATGCGAAGTTCAGATAGCCTATGCAATCGGCGTAGCGCGTCCTGTCTCACTGATGGTGGAAACTTTCGGAACAGGAAAAATTTCCGACGCGAAAATCATCAAGCTGATCGAGCGTCATTTTGATTTGCGACCCCGTGCTATTATTCATACGCTTGACCTGCTGCGTCCGATATACGAGAAAACCGCCGCCTATGGTCATTTTGGGCGCGACGAACCGGAATTCACCTGGGAAGCGATAGATAAAGCCGCCTTGCTGCGCGATGAAGCAGGAATCGGAACTGCGGTAGAGACTCAGGCAATGGCAAGTATTCAAGCTTAAATTTTCAGGTTGGCTCATTCCTTCATGCCGAGGAGCGCTGCAACGGGCACAGTCCCGTGAGGCTCGGCACGGAAGGATCGCAACAAACGGCGCTCGCTCATCTTTCAGGAGATAATTTCATGAACGCTGTGCTCAGCCCTGCATCCGCATCTGCCTCTACAAACAGGAGCAGTGAATTTACTGACTATAAAGTTGCCGATATGTCCCTCGCGGAATGGGGGCGTAAGGAAATTGCCATCGCCGAAACCGAGATGCCCGGTCTGATGGCGCTACGCGAAGAATACGCAGATGCCAAGCCTCTGGAAGGCGCGCGTATTGCCGGGTCTCTGCACATGACCATTCAAACGGCAGTATTGATCGAAACGCTGATTAAGCTGGGCGCCCAAGTGCGCTGGGCGTCGTGCAATATTTTTTCCACGCAGGACCATGCAGCCGCGGCCATCGCAGCGGAAGGCATACCGGTATTCGCCTACAAAGGCGAATCGCTGGATGATTACTGGGAATATACTCACCGTATTTTCGAATGGTCCGGTGATCAGGCATTGGATGCGAGCAGCGCTCCCAATATGATCCTGGATGATGGGGGCGATGCGACGTTGCTCGTTATCCTCGGTAGCCGTGCGGAAAAAGATCCTTCGGTTATAGCCAGCCCCACTAACGAGGAAGAACGCGCATTGTTCGCAGCGATCCGGAAACGGCTGAGCGTCAGCCCGGGCTGGTACTCCAGCAAGCGCGACACTATTCGGGGCGTGACCGAGGAAACCACTACCGGTGTCCACCGCTTGTACGAAATGCAAAAAAAAGGTGAGCTGCCTTTTCCCGCATTCAATGTCAACGATTCGGTAACCAAGTCCAAGTTCGACAACCTTTACGGTTGCCGTGAATCACTGGTGGACGGTATCAAACGTGCTACCGACGTCATGATTGCCGGCAAAATTGCGCTGGTATGTGGATATGGCGACGTTGGCAAGGGCTGCGCCCAATCCTTGCGGGGCCTGGGCGCCACGGTGTGGATAACCGAGATAGATCCGATATGCGCCCTGCAAGCGGCAATGGAGGGCTATCGGGTCGTGTCCATGGATGAAGTTTGCGATCAGCCCGACATTTTTGTCACTGCCACCGGCAATCTGCGCGTTATTACCCACGACCATATGCTGAGAATGAAAGACCAAGCTATCGTGTGCAATATCGGCCATTTTGATTCGGAAATCGATATTGCGTCGGTCGAGAAATACCAGTGGGAAAACATAAAGCCACAGGTGGATCACGTCATTTTTCCCACAGGTCGCCGTATCATCGTGCTGGCGCAGGGACGGCTCGTAAACCTCGGCTGTGCCACCGGTCATCCCTCGTTTGTCATGTCCAGTTCGTTTACCAATCAGGTGCTGGCACAAATGGAGTTGTGGCAAAATGGCGCCAGTTATGAGAAAAATGTCTATGTGCTACCGAAGTACCTGGACGAAAAAGTGGCGCGATTGCACATCAAAAAGCTGGGCGTCAAACTCACCGAATTGACCGAGGAGCAGGCAAACTACCTGAACCTGGACAAGAATGGGCCATACAAGCCTGCGATGTACCGATATTGATTTTGGGCTTTCAGCGAGGGAGCAGATAAAGGGAGTAGCTGAGCCTTTATCTTCTTTGTCGGCGCAGTCTGGCAAAATACCCCCAAACAAAAATGTCATAAGCCGGGTATGAGTATCGGTATCGGCCAAGGGTGCCGGAGTCCTGTTTCTATCCTCAGCGGCTTGCATGCCGCTGACCTATCATGGATCCGTTTGTGGCCCGCTTCCTTAAGCACTATTCGATTGCCGAGGATGCGCCGACTAGTCTTGCAAACCACCTTGCGTCACACTACCCTGTGAATCATCCAGGCGAGTAAAAATGGAATCGCAAAAGAAATTTGCCCCTACCTTCAGTTTCGAGTTTTTCCCACCGCAAACGCCGGAGGGAGTTGAGAAGTTGCGCGCGACGCGCAAGCAACTGGCACAACTCAACCCGAAATTCTTTTCCGTGACCTTCGGTGCTGGGGGATCCACCCGCGACCGAACTCTTGAGACGGTTCTGGAAATTCAGACAGAGGGTTATGTAGCGGCGCCTCATCTTTCCTGCATTGGCGCGACCAGCGAAAATATCCGCGACATGTTGCAAAAATACCGCGCCGGCGGTATTCGCCATGTGGTCGCCCTGCGAGGGGACCTCCCGTCGGGCATGGCACAGGGGGGAGAGTTTCGTTATGCAAATGAACTGGTGGCGTTTATACGTGAGGAATTTGACGACACGTTCCACATTGATGTTGCGTCTTATCCGGAATACCATCCACAGTGCAACTCGGCTCAGGAGGATTTGCAGAATTTCAAACGCAAAGTTGAAGCTGGGGCGGATTCCGTTATCACCCAGTATTTCTATAATGCGGATGCTTACTTCAGTTTCATTGATGCCTGCGAAGCAATGGGTATCAGTGTACCTATCGTGCCCGGCATCATGCCAATCAATAAATTTTCACAGTTGGCAAGATTTTCGGATGCTTGCGGCGCGGAAATACCTCGCTGGATCAGAAAAAAACTGGAAGGCTACGGCGACGACAGCGCATCGATACGCGCATTAGGGCTCGATATCGTGACTGATTTATGCGACCGGTTGCTGAACGCCGGCGCCCCGGGATTACACTTTTATACGTTGAACTCGGCGGGACCGACGACTACCATCTGGCAGCGGCTAGGGTTGTAATTCAGTTTTTTACCTTGTTTCAGATCAGCCCTCTTGGATCAACGAGTGAAGCGCATTGCGCTGCAAGAGAATTCCCTTTATGGATGTCGCTACCTGATAGAGTAACTCTTGCAGGATGGGTGAAGGCGACCAAGCCGCAACCCATAATTGAAAATTCATGGGTTGCGCTACGCTCCACCCATCCTATCGCGGAGGATGGGATTTAGATTCAAATGTTGAATCAAGCCGCCTGGGCAGCGTTTTTACTTTCCAGAGGTAACGGATTAGCCGCATAAGCATAATGTGCCGCGGATTCTGCCGCGCCATGTTCAATTTTCTTGCCCATATCGGATAATACCGTTTCCAGTGCGCCCAGGCTCAGCATGATGTTTTCCATTCTGCTCGAATAACCCATCAGCCCGAAGCGCCATATCTTTCCGGCGAAGTCGCCAAGGCCGGCGCCAATTTCGAGACTATAGTCGGTGAGCAGCCTCCGGCGTACCTCTTTCTCATCAATGCCGTCCGGCACGCGCACAGAATTGAGCTGCGGCAGGCGCGATTTTTCCTCCACGAGATATTCCATGCCCAGCGTTTCAAACCCTGCCTTAAGTGCCTTGTGATTACGTTGATGCCGCGCCCAGGAGTGTTCCAACCCTTCCTCGTGCAGCATTACCAGTGATTCGTGCAGCGCATAAAGCGCGTTTGTGGGGGCGGTATGGTGGTAAGTGCGGGCGCTCCCCCAATATCCGAGAAGCAAATTTAAATCCATAAACCAGCTTTGCACTTTTCCCTTGCGATTCTTGACCAGTTCCACCACGCGTTCGGAAAAACTGACAGGCGACAACCCGGGTGGGCATGAAAGACATTTCTGGCTACCGGAATAAATTGCGTCGATCTTCCATTCGTCAACCTTGAGCGGTGAGCCACCCAGGGAGGTGACGGTATCAACGATGGTCAAGCAATTGTGGCGATGAGCAATCTCGCAAAGGGTTTTCGCATCTGACAGCGCGCCCGTAGACGTCTCTGCGTGGACAAAGGCGACGATCTTTGCGTCGGGGTTCTGCTTCAATGCGTCTTCCAGTTTTTGTGGATCAACCGGCGCGCCCCATTTGTCTTCAACCACCACTGCCGTACCACCGCAGCGCTGCACATTCTCGATCATACGTCCGCCAAACACACCGTTGCGACATACAATCACTTTATCGCCGGGGCTGACCATGTTCACAAAGCACATCTCCATCCCGACCGAACCCGGACCCGAAACCGGAAAAGTCAAGAGATTTGTGGTTTGAAAGGCATAGCGCAGCAAGCTTTTCAGCTCTTCCATCATTTCCGTGAATACTGGATCAAGGTGCCCCAAGGTGGGGCGGGCCATGGCGGACAATACGCGGGGGTGGGTATCGGATGGCCCCGGCCCCATCAAAGTGCGTTGCGGTGGATAAAATGTACCGATCTTTTTGGCTGGGCCGAAGTGTGTCATAGCTGATCCTGAGTTGGGGTGAGCTGAATCATTGAGGAGGAAGGCCGATTTTATCAAGAGAACAAAGATTTGGCTATGAGATACGCCTTGAAGTAGTGTGCTTGTTTTCTTTACTGGCGAATACCGGCTTAAAGCGCATGATACGCCGGCGTTCCCATCGATACGCTACCGCACCAGCAACATCGGCTTAATGGAAAGGCTTCGGGCGATCTTGTCGGCTGCCTGCCTGGCCACCACCTGATCGGGATAAGGGCCTGCATGGACTTTGAACAAGCCATCTTGCGGGACAATACCAAGTGCATCGATTGAGGGAAGCTCACTGCGCATTCGTGCAAGAAAATTATCGGCATTATCATAGGCGCTGAACGCGCCCAGTTGCAGATAGATGCCTCTTGCATCCGCGGTGGCGCGAGCAGCAGTGCTCCCCGATATGGATGTGCCTGATTCCATGGGTGAGTATGCGACTTCGAACAAGCCCGGCCCGGCCGCCCCCTCCTGTTGCCCTGCAGCAGCAGGCGCATCTGTCTTTTCGCCGGCAATAGCGGATGCCGGAACAGATGCGAGGGAACCTGTGGTAGCAAAGGTCCGGGCTGTATTCGTGGCAAAGGCAGGCGCTGACGCAACCTGTATGGCAGGACCGGAACCTGGCAGGATCGTTTCCACCTCGACCCAGGCGCTGCCGCCGCCCAGTACATCGAGCTTATAGGCGGCCGTGTAGGAAAGATCGATGAGGCGGTCGGAAAGGAAAGGTCCGCGATCGTTAACCCTTACTACTATGGATTTCCCGTTCCTGATGTTGGTGACACGAACGTAGCTGGGCAATGGCAATGTTGTGTGCGCTGCCGTCATGCCATACATATCATAGACTTCACCGGAGGCAGTTCTTTGCCCATGATACCGCCGGCCGTACCACGAAGCGATTCCACGCTCCCTGTAGGATTCCAGAACAGTCATGGGCGCGTATGATTTCCCCAGCGCGACGTAAGGACGCATGTTGGCCTGCCGCAAAGGCTCGTCCCGGGGAACGGCATCGGGAATGGACGCAAGGTCAGCCGGTGGATTATCGCCGGGGCCATCGTCAAGATAATAGCCACCCCCCTTTTTCAGGCCAATGCCGAAGAGCGTCGATGTGCCGGTCTTGCTTCTCTTATCCTGTTTCAGGACAGTGCCGCAGCCGCCAACGAAAGTAAGAATAAAGACCGCGATAATCCAGTTCATCCATTGCCGAGGAGGGGGCAATGGATTCGACAAGGATTTCGATCTCGAATCAATATTCCTCACGTCTTCACCAACTTGGGATGCGTCTGTATGCTCATCAAAATACCAAATCCCAACAGCATTGTCACCATTGATGTGCCGCCGTAGCTGATCAGAGGCAGCGGTACCCCCACCACAGGCAGAATACCGATGACCATGCCTATGTTGACAAAAATATAGGTGAAAAATGTCAGTGTTATCGAGCCGGCGATAAGACGCGTAAACTGGGTTGAGGCATTGGCGGCGATAACCATTCCGCGACCGATAACCACCAGGTACAGCAGCAACAGCAGTGAGTTGCCGATAAGCCCGAATTCTTCGGAAAATACCGCAAAGATGAAATCGGTGCTTCTCTCGGGAAGGAAATCGAGATGGGTTTGGGTACCATGCTGCCAGCCCTTGCCAAGAATGCCTCCAGAGCCAATAGCAATGGTGGACTGAATGGTGTGATACCCTGCACCGAGCGCATCCTGTGTCGGATCAAGCAAGGTCATGACGCGTCTTCGCTGATAATCATGCATCGTCGACCATAGTATTGGCAGGCTTCCTGCCCCAACGACGAACAATGCGCCCATTATGCGCCATGACAACCCTGTGAGGAACAGTACGTAGAAACCGCTCGATGCGATGAGCAGCGCGGTGCCCAAGTCGGGTTGGCGCACAATCATCAATACGGGAAGTATCAGCAGCAGCGTTGCAACCGCATAATCCCTCAGCCGCAAGGTGGCTTCATGTTTATCGAAATACCATGCCATCATCAGCGGCACGGCTATCTTCATCAACTCGGACGGCTGAATACGGGTAAAGCCGATGTTCAACCAGCGCCGGGCTCCATTGTTTATCTCACCGAACAGCGCCACGCCAAGCAGCAGGAGAATGCCAGCCACATATATCGGCAAGGCAATGCGCATGATGTGTTGTAACGGAATGTTGGCGACCAGCCACATTATGCCCAGTGCGACCAGCATATTGACTGCCTGATTGGTGACGCGACCGAGGTTGGCGTCGGTTGCGCTATACAGCGTGAACAAGCCGGTCAGCATCAGCAGCAATATTCCGCTCAGCAGGAAGCTGTCCACATAACGTGTAAGGTAATGCCATACGCGCATGGGTTCAATCATGCTCGTCCTCTTCTTCATTCTGCTCGACAGCTTCTGCCGCCGCTTCGCTCGGCAGCTTGCCAAGCAGGTAGTAGTCCATGACCATCCTGGCGATCGGCGCAGCGGTAGACCCGCCATGCCCGCCGTTTTCCACCAATACCGATAGCGCTATTTTGGGGTTCTCGGCCGGGGCGTAAGTAATGAACAGCGCGTGGTCACGAAAACGTTCCCGGACCTTGCTTTCTACGTATTTTTCCCCTTGCTTCATGCCAATTACTTGCGACGTGCCGGTTTTACCCGCGAAAGCATAGGCGGCGTCGGCGCCGGCGAGTGCGGCGGTGCCACCGGGCCGGGTTACATCTACGAGTGCGTTTCGCACTGCCTGTAAATTATCGGGATTGAGGTTGAGCGTGTATAAGGGTTCCTTGGCAATTTCCCGCACCACCTCCTTGTTGTTATTCAGGACCTGCTTCACAAGATGTGGACGAAACGCTGTACCATTCCCCGCCAGTATTGCGGTAGCAAAGGCCAGTTGTAGCGGAGTGGTCAGATTGTAGCCTTGGCCTATGCCTACCGAAATCGTATCACCGGCATACCACTTCTGTTTGTGCCGCGCCATTTTCCATTCTTGTGAGGGCAACAAGCCGCTAACCTCTCCTTCGATATCGATGCCGGTTTTCTTCCCTAATCCAAACTGGCTGACGAAATTGAAAATGTTGTCAATGCCGAGGTCATTGGCAAGCCCGTAGTAATACGTGTCACACGACACAACCAGAGATTTGTGCAGGTCGACAACTCCGTGGCCCCCGGCTTTCCAATCGCGAAAGCGGTGCGTGCTGCCGGGCAGGCTGAAATATCCGGAATCATTGATAGCGTGCCGCGGCCAGCGTTTTTTCAACTCCAGACCGGCCAGAGCCATGAAGGGTTTGAATGTGGAGCCCGGCGGATAAAGCCCGCGCAACGCGCGGTTGTTTAGAGGCCTGTCGATGGAATTATTCAGTAAATCCCAATTTTCCGAATCAATGCCATCGACAAACAGATTGGGGTCGAATCCCGGTTTGCTGACGAACGCGAGCACCTCGCCGGTAGCAGGCTCAATCGCGACCAGCGCGCCGCGCCGATCTCCAAAAGCTTTCTCGGCGACCTCCTGCAATCTGGCATCGAGCGAAAGTGTCAGATCGTTGCCGGAGATCGCTGGAGTACGGGATATAACTCTTATTACCCGGCCGGCCGCATCAGTCTCCATTTCCTCGAATCCCGTGATGCCGTGCAGTTCCTTTTCGTAACTTTGCTCAATACCGATTTTACCCATGTGGTGGGAGCCTCGATAATTGGCCAAGCCGTTGTTGGCTTCCAGTCGCTCAAGATCTTTGTCATTGATTCGGCCGATATAGCCGACGACATGAGACGCGCTTTCGCCCTTAGGGTATTGACGGAATAAACGGGCCTTGATTTCCACCCCGGGAAAGCGATAACGGTTGGCTGCAAAACGAGCGACTTCCACATCCGATAAACGGGTACGGATGGGCAGGCTCTCAAATCTCTTGCTCTCTTCCATCAATTTTTTAAAACGCTTGCGGTCTCTCGCGGCTATTTCGACAACGGTAGCCAATTCGTTAATGAGAGCCTCAAGGTCTCCAATCTTGCTGGGCACGATTTCGAGCGTGTAAGCAGAGTAGTTATGCGCAAGCACCTCACCGTTACGATCGAAAATCAAGCCTCGGTTGGGCACGATAGGGGAGATGGATATCCGGTTGGCTTCCGCCAGGGTATGATAATGCTCGCGCTGCGATACCTGGAGGTAAGAGAAACGCGCAAACAGCAAAAGAAATAGCAGCAGCACGAATCCCGCGCTGAAGGCAAGCCGCAACTGGAAATTTTGCAACTCACGCGGATGGTTACGAAGCTCTACTGTACGGCTCATCGGGCATCGGATTCAAACCTGGGCTTCTGCGGCATTCTCAGCAATGAAGAGAAAAACGGCCACAGCAACGTGCCGGTAACGCTCGCGAGAAAGAAATTCCAACCGGGAAAATGGGACCCATCCAGCAGCCCTGTCAGAAGTATGATGAATTGTCCTAAAAGCAATATCAATCCTATCTGTGGAGCTTGCTTGAGCAATTCAAAATTGCTCAAGCGCCGGTGGAACAGCAGCGCGACAAAAGCCATGATGCTATACGCCAGGGCATGCTGGCCAAAGGTGCTGGCATCACCGAAATCCATTAGCAGGCCCATTCCAAACGCGACGCTGATACCGACACGCTGCGGTTGGCTGATACACCAGTAAAGTATCGCCAGGGCGACGAAATCCGGCCATAACGCTAGCGCTATACCTTTTAACGGCATGAGATTCAGCAATAAGGTCACCATCAGGCTGATGATGATGAACGAACCCCTTACAGGCCGCAGAATTTCATGCTTGGGATGATCAGCGAACGCCACCTTTTTCTCGCTTTCTGCTCTCGGGCTTCAACTCGAACGCCTCCGCCGGAATTTCCGTGACGGGCGTCAGCGTGGACAATATCAGCAACTGGCGGTTATGACCTACTCCTGCAACAGGTGTGCAGGTAACACGGGCAAAGACATACGTAGGATTGCGTTCGATCTTTGAGACCACCGCGACGGGGAGGCCAGGTGGATAAACCCCATCTATTCCGGAAGTCACCAGGGAGTCTCCTTCCTGTATATCGGTGTTGACAGCCAGGTAACGCAATTCAAGCATCGCATCCTTTCCCGTGCCCGATATCACTGAACGAAGGCCATTGCGCACTACCTGAACCGGCACCGAATGATCCTTGTCAGTAATAAGCGTGACTTCGGATGCCCATGGATAGTCGCGGGTAATCTGCCCCACCACGCCAATATCATCCACCACCACCTGACCCGGCTGAACTCCGCTTTGGCTACCTTTATCAAGCATGACCTTACGGTTAAATGGATCGCGCGGTACGTGCAGGATTTCAGCCATCACCGCCTTGCTTTCAACCCGCTGCGTGGCTTCCAGGAGCTTGCGCAACTGTGCATTTTCAGCTTCCAGGGCGCCCAGCTGCTGAAGTTGGCCCCGGTCGACAAGGTGCTGCTGCTTGAGATGAATATTCTCGTCGGCCAGATGCCCGCTAAAGAAAAACTCGCTTACTCCGTCATAGATCGTTCCCGGTACATTGGCTAGTTTCTGTAGGGGATAGACCACGGTAGAGAAGGCTTGGCGAATTTCGAGAAGATATTTAAACCGGGCGTCGGCAGCCATCAGCACTAATGACAGCATTACAAAAAAAACAAGCCGCGCCAGCAGACTGGGACCATGCCTGAAAAACCGCGGGTTCGTTTCCGTCATGTCTCTCGGGTTTCACGATGGACGAGTCAATGTACGCTCGGCCGGAACCCAACCGGACGTCCTCGAAAACCTGCTAGTCACTGGCAAAAACGCCCACCAACTGGTCCATATTTTCCAGAGCGACACCTGATCCACGCACAACACAGGTGAGTGGATCTTCAGCGATGATAACCGACAACCCTGTTTCTTCCATCAACAAGCGATCGATGTCTCTTAGCAATGCCCCGCCACCGGTCAGCACCATGCCTTTTTCAGCGATATCCGCACCCAGTTCAGGCAGCGTATGCTCAAGCGCCGATTTGACCGCGCTGACGATACTATTCAGTGGGTCCGTCAGTGCTTCGAGGATTTCGTTACTGGAAATAGTGAAGCTGCGCGGAATTCCTTCCGCCAGATTTCGTCCCTTGACTTCCATTTCCCGTACTTCCGAACCCGGGAACGCGGACCCTATTTCCTTCTTGATCAGCTCGGCGGTGACTTCACCGATCAGCATGCCGTAATTGCGGCGAATATAATTGATAATCGCCTCGTCGAATTTATCACCCCCAACGCGTACCGAATTTGAATAAACGATGCCGCCGAGCGAAATCACACCCACTTCGGTAGTGCCGCCGCCGATATCGACCACCATCGAGCCAGTCGCTTCCTCGACCGGCAAGTTGGCGCCGATCGCTGCCGCCATCGGTTCCTCGATCAGTTCGACCTTGCGTGCGCCGGCGCCATAGGCAGCTTCGCGAATGGCGCGACGCTCCACTTGGGTGGATCCATAAGGTACACAGATTACAATGCGGGGGTTGGCGGAAAACAGTCGCGGTGGATTTACCTTCTTGATGAAGTGCTTCAGCATCTGTTCGGTAACGGTGAAATCGGCGATCACGCCGTCCTTCATAGGACGGATCGCGGTGATATTACCGGGGGTCCGCCCCAGCATCTGCTTGGCCGCCAACCCTACCTGCTGAATTACTTTTTTGCCGTTGGGCCCCCCATCCTGGCGTATCGCTACTACGGAAGGTTCATTTAATACAATACCCTGGCCGCGCACATAAATCAGCGTATTGGCGGTTCCCAGGTCTATCGCCATATCGGTCGAAAAATAACCCTTCAATACATTATTGTTTATAAAATTAAGCATGGTTTACGAAATCCGTTGCAGATGGCGATGATAAAGCGCGGAAAAGGATGCGTCACTCAGGCGGGCTATGATACTCTATTACCTATTTGAATATAAGGGATTTGGCGGTTAATGTCACTGTCTTTGGATGAGGTAAAGCGCATCGCCAACCTGGCGCGCATTGAAGTCGGCGAGGAGGAGGCGAGTGCCGCGCTGGCTCAGTTATCGGGTATCTTCGACCTGATCCAGCAGATGCAGGCGGTGGATACATCGGCCATAAAACCCGTATCCCATGCACAGGATTTGATGCAACGGCTGCGCCCGGATATCGTGACGGAGGTCGATCAGCGCGAGTTGTTTCAATCCATAGCGCCCCAGGTAGAGGCGGGTCTTTACCTCGTGCCAAAGGTTATCGAGTAAAGCCTGGCGCCGCCGCTGAACTCTCCTTCCACGTTTGCAACCTTTTGCAAGATTTGCTTCACCCCGCGAATAACATGTTGAACTCCAGTCTCAAGCAATTTTCCACGCTCCTTGCCGCGAAAAAAATCTCCAGCGCTGAATTGACCGGCGAATTCCTCAAGCGTTCCCAGGCGTTAAACCCAGGTTACAACGCTTTCATTACCATCAATGAAGAGACTAGCCTCAATCAGGCGCGTGCCGCGGACATGATTATCGCATCCGGCGGCGCCCGGCCGCTTACCGGTATTCCGATCGCCCAGAAGGATATTTTTTGTACCAAGGGGTGGCTCACCACTTGCGGATCGAAAATGTTGTCCAATTTCATTTCCCCTTACGATGCTGCTGTGGTTGAGCGTTTCAATGCGGCAGGGGCGGTGAATATCGGCAAAACTAACATGGATGAATTCGCCATGGGATCCAGCAACGAGACCTCCTATTACGGACCGGTAAGGAATCCGTGGGATACCACGGCCGTGCCGGGTGGAAGTTCGGGCGGTTCGGCTTGTGCCGTTGCCGCACGTATGGCGCCCGCCGCAACTGGCACGGATACGGGCGGTTCAATTCGTCAACCGGCTGCGCTATGCGGCATTTCCGGGATCAAGCCCACTTATGGGCTGGTTTCGCGCTACGGTATGGTTGCCTTTGCTTCCAGTCTCGACCAGGGCGGTCCGATGGCGAAATCAGCAGAAGACCTGGCGTTGATGCTGAATGTCATGGCCGGATTCGATACACGCGATTCGACCAGTTTGCAGCGTGAGGCGGAAGATTACGTGCGCGAGCTGGAAAAGCCGCTCGCAGGGCTGCGTATCGGCCTGCCGAAAGAATATTTCGTGAAGGAAATAAACGATGACGTAGCGCGCGCGGTGGAAGCCGCTATCGCGGAATACCGCAAGCTTGGCGCAAAAACAGTGGAAGTATCGCTACCCAATACGAAGCTGTCGGTACCTGTTTACTATGTGCTGGCCCCAGCGGAAGCGTCGAGCAATCTATCCCGGTTCGATGGGGTGCGTTACGGCTATCGTGCTCCCAAGTATATCGACCTCGATGATATGTATCGGAAAAGCCGCGCGCAGGCTTTTGGCGCAGAAGTGAAGCGCCGCATTCTAATCGGAACTTACGTGCTGTCGCACGGATATTACGACGCATACTACATTCAGGCCCAGAAGCTGCGCCGTCTGATAGCACTGGATTTTGCCGAGGCATTCAAACAGTGTGACATCATCATGGGGCCGACTTCGCCCACCGTTGCATTCGATCTCGGAGAAAAAAGCAGCGACCCGGTCCAAATGTACTTATCCGATGCCTACACCATTTCCGTCAACCTGGCCGGCTTGCCCGGTATGTCCATCCCGGTTGGCTTTGGCGATAAAAACCGGCCGGTGGGATTGCACATCGTTGGCAATTATTTTACGGAAGCACAAATGCTGAATGTGGCACATCAATACCAACGGGTAACCGACTGGCATATGCAGATGCCTGCCGGATCCCAAGAGTGAATTGAGCCTGTATTGAATCGTATCGGACTCGGCTTCATCGTCATGAGAATACGATGATTCCACCATTCCGGGGCTTGATCCGGCATCCGGTTCAAAACCCGCTATGGCGTGCTTTCCAACCCTGGACGGCGAGTTCGGCTGGTATATCGTACCGATAATTGCCGGATCAATTTAAGTACTATTCCAAAAAAGGGATTCTCGCAATGCAATGGGAAATCGTTATCGGTCTTGAAGTCCATGCGCAGCTCTCGACCCGATCGAAAATATTTTCAGGCGCCTCGACCGCTTTCGGCGCGGCGCCCAACGCAGAAGCTTGCGCGGTCGACCTGGCGCTGCCGGGCGTGCTGCCCGTATTGAATCACGGCGCGGTTGACCGGGCAATCAAGCTTGGTCTGTCGGTTGGGGGAAAAATCAATTCGCCATCAATTTTTGCCCGAAAAAATTACTTTTATCCTGATCTCCCCAAAGGCTATCAGATCAGTCAATATGAATTGCCCGTCGTTGAAGGCGGTAACGTGACAATTCATGTGGGGGAAACGGAGAAAACTGTACGTCTTGTCCGGGCACATCTGGAAGAAGATGCGGGCAAGTCGTTGCATGAGGATTTCCACGGCATGACCGGCATCGATCTGAATCGTGCGGGCACGCCTCTGCTCGAGATCGTTTCTGAGCCGGATATGCGCAGTAGCGCCGAAGCGGTGGCCTATGCCAAAACATTGCATTCGCTGGTGCGCTGGATCGGCATCTGCGATGGCAATATGCAGGAGGGTTCCTTCCGTTGCGACGCCAACGTATCCGTGCGACCACAAGGATCGGACAGGCTTGGCACTCGCTGCGAAATAAAAAATCTCAACTCGTTCCGTTTTCTCGAGAAGGCTATCGATTACGAAGCCAGACGCCAGATAGCGCTCCTGGAAGACGGCGGCGCCATCCATCAGCAAACCCGCCTCTACGATCCTGCAAAGGATGAAACCCGTGCCATGCGAAGCAAGGAAGATGCGCAGGACTACCGCTATTTTCCCGATCCGGACTTGTTGCCGCTGGAAATCCCTGCAAGCTGGATCGCTGAAGTGAAGAGCGGGCTACCGGAACTGCCACAGCAAATGCGAATTCGCCTCGAGCGCGACTATGGGCTTTCTGCTTATGATGCGGCGGCCCTGACAGCCGATCGGGAAATTGCGGAGTACTTCGACGCGGTTGCAGATAAGCTTCCATCTGATCCAAAACTCTGCGCAAACTGGGTAATGGGCGAAATATCCAGTTATCTCAATAATGAAGGAAAGCTCTTTGATAACTGTCCGCTGTCTCCGGCACAACTCGTGCAACTTCTAACGCGTATCAAAGATGGCACAATCTCGGGAAAGATGGGGAAGGAAGTATTGAGACAAATGTGGATCCAGTCCGGTGAGCAAGCTGGGGGTTGGAAGCGCCACGATTCGGAACCGGTTGAGAACCTTGTCGACGAGATCATCAAATCGCAGGGATTGAAGCAGATCTCGGATTCGGGCGAACTTGAAAAACTGATCGCCGACGTTATTGATGCCAACTCGAAATCCGTTGAGGAATTCAAGGCTGGCAAGGAGAAAGCCTTTAATGCCCTCGTCGGCCAAGTAATGAAGGCCGCCAAAGGCAAGGCGAATCCCGCGCAAGTGAACGAGATACTGCGAAAAAAGCTGAGTTGATGATTCAGATATTGGGTGTTGCGCTACGCTTACCCAACCAGTAGTTCCTTTGCACTTCCAAACGACATGAACGATAAATAAGGTGCGATGCGCTAATTTATGCCCTTATGTTTGAAGGGAAAGTGAAAGCATCCTTCGTCAACCCAATAGCAGACCCCAGATCTCCCGATTTAGCCATTAAGCGGATTTAGCCATTAAGCGCTTTATGTCATCCTCTCAGCCTTCGCTTCTACCTACAAATTAACGCTACGTCCCCCATCCACGGCAATGATCTGGCCGGTAATATAAGGTGCGTCCGCAATCAGGAAAGCCACCGTTCTGGCGATGTCGTCCGGCTCGCCGGTTCGTTTGAGCAGTGTCCTGCCTATGATGTACTGGCGAGAAGCTTCATCTGCCCACTCACCCTCTTCAGGCCACAGAATGGGACCGGGAGAAACCCCATTTACCCGAACTTCGGGTGCAAGCTCCTGGGCAAGCGATCGCGTGAGCGAGGCAAGGCCGCCCTTTGCAGCGTTGTACACCACGTATCCTTTCAGCGGCCACTTCTCGTGAATATCGACGATATTGACGATACAGCCATTATTTTCCCTGAGTTGCGGCGCCGCCGCCTGTGACAGAAGCAGAGGTACCTTCAGATTGGTGCCGATCAGATCATTCCACATGTTCTCGGTGAGTTCTCCGAGGGGAGTAGGGAAAAAGCTGGAAGCATTATTGACGAGCGCGTCGAGTTTTCCGAAATGCCTTATGGTCTCCTCGATCAGGTCGGGGAGTCGCCTGATATCCAGCAGGTCAGCCCGGGCCAGCGCCACTGAACCGGGCCGTGCCAGATTAAGTTCGGTCTGCAAGGCCCGTGCGTCTGTCTCCGACGCGCGGTAATGCACCAGCAGATTTGCGCCCTGTGCATGCAATCTGCGACAGGTGGCTGCACCCACGCGTCTGGCGCCCCCCGTGACGAGTATCACTTTCCCTTGCATCGCTATCTCCTCTACACTTACGAATCGATTCGATTTTTATAATTCATAGTGGCTCTCAAATAGAGTTTACAGAAGACCGCTGAATTCTCGCGACACGAGAAAGACGATGCCCCTATTTGATAGACAGCCTTATATTACAGAGTAGCATAGAGCCAATGCAGCCACTACCGGCACTACCTATACCGAGCGAAGCAGCCCTTCGGCACAGCCGTGCCTTGAAAGAACTCATCCATGCCGAACTTGCTGTTGCCGGCGGCTGGATTTCATTCGAACATTACATGAGGTTGGTCTTGTACGCGCCGGGCATGGGTTATTACAGCGGCGGTGCAGCAAAATTCGGCGAATCGGGCGATTTTGTCACCGCCCCGGAAATTTCTTCATTATTCGGTAAAACCCTGGCGCGGCAGGCCGCGCAGGTTCTCGAACTCGTGGATGACCAGGCCGATATTCTCGAATTCGGGGCGGGTACGGGCAAACTCGCGCTCGATTTACTGCTTGAACTGGAAAAACTCGGCAGCTTGCCCCGCCGGTATTTTATTCTTGAAGTCAGTGCAGAGCTACAGCAGCGGCAAAGGGAATTATTTGATAGATTCGCGCCGCATCTCGCGCTGCGAGTCGTCTGGCTGGAACATTTGCCTCCCGCATTCGATGGGCTGATAATTGCGAATGAGGTACTCGACGCCATGCCGGTACATCTGGTTGCCTGGCGCGGAACTGATCTGTTCGAGCGTGGCGTGATGATAAAAGGAGACGATTTCGCATGGAGCGACCGTGCTCTTGCAGGGGGAGCGCTTTTTGAGATTGCTCGTGAATTAAATCCTCAGGTTGAGGGTGCGGATGGCGATGTCAGCCGTGGTCTTGGCCACGATATTGGTGAGTACGTGAGCGAGATCAATCTTTCCGCGAGCCATTTCATGCGTAGTCTCGCCGCTGTTTTGCAGCGGGGCGCAATCGTGTTAATCGACTACGGTTTCGGACGTAATGAGTATTATCATCCCCAGCGATCCAGCGGTACATTGATGTGCCATTATCGCCATCTTGCCCACAACGATCCTTTTTATCTGCCGGGTTTGCAGGACATTACCAGCCATGTTGATTTCAGTTCTGTCGCCAGCGCCGCTATCGATTCGGGGCTGGGGTTGCGGGGTTACACGACTCAGGCATATTTTCTCATCAACTGCGGGGTAACCGAGATTCTGGCGCAAACCCGAGTGGAGAACACCAAGGACTATCTGCCGCTGGCGAACCAGTTGCAAAAGCTGGTGAGCCCGGCGGAAATGGGTGAACTGTTTAAAGTTATCGCATTTGGCAAGAATATCCACCAGTCACTGATCGGATTCATCAGCGGGGATAAAAGCCGTATGTTGTAGCGCATGCGCGATGGCGCTGGAACCCTGCGATTGCGAACAACAGCGGTTACCTTGTCCGCAAGCCAAGTGCACTATTTGAAGTACGGAAGCAGCCCCCAGGTTCTTCTCCTTGCATGCTATGATTAACTCAACTGATAAAGAAGTTTTCGAACATTCGAAACTCGAATAGGGGAATATGTAGTGGCGACCGTAAGGCAATTACTGCAGGGCAAGGGATTCGAATGTGCAAGCATCGAGCCGGACAAATCCGTATACGACGCGATGCAATTGATGGCTGCACGAAACATCGGTGCATTGCTGGTGCTACAGGATGGAAAACTGGCCGGTATCTTCACTGAAAGAGATTATGCGCGCAAGGCATATCTGCTGGATAGACCTGCGAAAGATATCCCGGTTAGCGAAATCATGACTTCGCAAGTGGCATATGTAACCCCCGATTATTCCGCTGAAGATTGCATGGCATTGGTTACTTCGATACGGGTACGGCACTTGCCCGTGCTTGAAAATAACGCAGTGGTCGGCATTATTTCCATCGGCGATCTGGTCAAGGACGCCATTTCGGGACGCGAGTTCGTCATTCATCAGCTCGAACGTTACATATACGGGATTACCGGACCAGATTAATGTGTCAACGGTACGTCAATAAGATGGTACCTCGCCCGCCAATGACCATATTCCCAGCAGCAAAAACGACGCAGCCGCGATCCATCGCATCATTGTCATATTGATGCGATCCGCAAGTACCTTGCCCATCCAGACGGCCGGTGCGTTAGCAAGCATCATGCCAAGCGTGGTTCCTAAAACAACTGTTGTCAGCGCATCATAGCGGGCGGCCAATGCCACTGTCGCAAGTTGGGTCTTGTCTCCCATCTCCGCCAGAAAAAAAGCAATTAGCGTGGTGACAAATGCTCCGGCACTAAAAAAGCGCAGGTTCCCCTCTAGTGCATCTGGCTTGAGCGCCCAAAGGCCGCATCCGATGAACGATAGCCCAACGATCCAGTTGAGAAATTGAGGAGAGATCAGGCTTGCCAGCCATGCGCCTACCGATGCCGCAAGCGCATGATTGAGTAGCGTGGCCACGAAGATGCCGGCCATTATCGGGTAGGGTTGCCGTAGCTTGGCTGCAAGTACAAATGAAAGAAGCTGAGTCTTGTCGCCGATTTCAGCCAGCGCTACCAGCAGGGTGGAGGTAAAAAATGCTTCCAAGATGGAGGGTCGGTGTATCAAAAAATGGAGGTCCGGAAATTGTAGCGTGGTTTTGTTGTCCTAAACCACGTGCTCTCTCCAGTTCCAGTAATTGATGCCTGATAAGCATCGGCCCTTCCCGAAACCGAACAAATTACCGTAATGATACTTTTTCCGGCGGGTGCTTCCAGCGGTGGAAAATCCGGCGCCGCTCTATCCTTCACATGTGTTAGAGACAAAACTCTTCCAATGCAAGCAGCCCAGCAAAAACATGAAAAATATATCCAAAGCCTTTTTTGAGCCGATGTGATCATGAAACCAACTGATCTTCCGCCCGATTTTTCTCTGGATTCGCTGGTCGCCGAAGCCAACCGTTGTGTTGCGTGCGGTCTGTGTCTGCCGCATTGTCCCACCTATCGCGTAACACAATCGGAAGCCGATTCGCCTCGGGGGCGTATCGCTCTGATGAGCGGGGTTGCCGGCGGGCGTATTCCGATGAACGAGCGCTTTGCGCTGCACATTGACCGGTGCCTGACCTGCCGTGCCTGCGAGTCGGTATGCCCCAACCACGTGCGCTTTGGACAACTGATAGACGGGACCCGTGCGATGATGGCATCCTCATCCAAACCGCTGGGAGGAAGTACGCAGGCCTCAAAATCCTGGTTTCGCCGGTGGGTGGAGTGTGAAATAATCGGTAAACCCGCACGTATTGATGCGTTGCGCCCTCTCTTACGTTTTTATCAGCGAAGCGGTATGCAGAAGCTGTTGCGTAAGTCCGGTTTATTGGGAAAAACGAAGCTGATTTTGCTGGAAACCCAGTTGCCGCGCATCGATAAAACCTACTCTTTGCCCGGCCGGCCAAATTTTGCAGGGTCATGGCAAGCAGTTTATCCCACTACTGGACAGCCACGCGGAGAAGTCGGTCTGTTCCTCGGTTGCGTGGCACGACTGACGGATACTGCAACGCTCAACGCGACAATAGTCGTCCTCAATCAATTGGGTTATACGGTTCATGTGCCGCCCGCGCAGACCTGCTGTGGCGCCTTGCATCAGCATGGCGGTGACAAGCAAACGGCGGCGCAACTTGCACACCGGAATATCAGTGCTTTTGATGGCCTGAATCTGGAGGCGATTATCAGCACGGCGTCGGGTTGCGGCGTGCAGTTGACTGAGTATTCCACTTTGCCCCCGTCGCCACGCTCAAAAGAGTCTGCGCCAGAATTGGAAGCTGGGAACGGGTGCGACGGGGGCACGCCAGCGAGCAAGCGATTTTCAGCCAAAGTCATGGACATCAGTGCATTTCTGGCAGTGGCTGAAGGATGGGACGAGATAAAGCTGGCGCCATTGACCTATAAAATATCGGTACACGAGCCCTGTAGTTTGCGCAATGTTTTGCGCGGCTCCGCCTCTTCCTATGCGCTGCTCGCGCGCATTCCTGGCGCGCAGATTGCGCCGCTAACTGGAAACGATCAATGCTGTGGTGCCGCCGGGACTTATTTTCTCGACCAGCCAGAGATGGCAAAAGTGCTGCTGCATGATAAAATTACCGCAATAAGCGCAAGCGGCGCACGTTATCTCGCTACATCAAACGTAGGTTGTGCCATGCATCTTGCAAGCGCGTTGCGCGAAGCCGGATCAGAAATTGAAGTGTTGCATCCGGTTACACTCATAGCGCGGCAGATGAATATAACCTCTCAAATTTGATTTATCATTTATTCATCGTTTATGTCTTTCGTATCGTTTGCTTAGGACTTTCATGCCGAATCTGGACAAATTTATTATCGGTTTCGATCACGCACTGCGTACGCTGTTGACGCCGGCACAAACGCTGCGGCCCGTCCCGGGAACTGAATTGCCGGAAGTTGAATTGAGTGATTCAGAGAAAAGCGAATCCACCGCACTGATGCGTATCAATCACACCGGGGAAATTTGCGCACAAGCACTATATCAGGGACAGGCACTGACTGCGCGTAACGTAGAAGTGCAGCATACCCTGGCGCAGGCGGCGCGCGAAGAAACTGAACATCTTGCCTGGACAGAGCGGCGGATTGCGGAATTGAGCGGGCGCAAGAGCCTATTGAATCCGTTATGGTACGGCGGATCACTCGCCATGGGCGCGTTGGCGGGCACACTCGGCGATAAATGGAACCTTGGGTTTCTTGCGGAAACCGAACGCCAGGTGACATCCCACCTGGCTGGACATTTAAAACGCTTGCCGCATAACGATGGGAAAAGCCGCGCCATCGTCGCACAAATGCAAATTGACGAAGCGGGTCACGCTACCGCCGCCATGTCGCAGGGTGGCGTGGAATTGCCCATGCCGGTGAAGCTGATGATGAAGCTGGGGTCTAAAGTGATGACGAAAACGGCATATTGGGTTTGACCAAAGGTTTTGAACCTGCATCCCGCAGTTGACGCTCATCTTTTAGCTCATTTGTCAGCTCATTTATCAACGCCCTCATCCCAAGGAATTTTTGTGCTCCATGAACCTCACCTTTTTGGTGAGCCCACTCTACCCCTTCCGATCGCTTTTCCAACCTGCGGTATTCAGGTTTAGCGAAGAGCTTCAGCTCTCCACGATTTCAAAGTCATGTGTCAGTTGCGCCGTTTTTCCCAGCATTATAGAGGCTGAGCAGTATTTTTCCGCGGAAAGGACGATCGCCCGCTCTACTTGCTGGGGATTCAGCTTTTTTCCGGTCAGGATAAAATGGAAATGAATGCGGGTGAATACCTTGGGGTCTTGCGGAGCCCGTTCTGCCTCGATTTCCACCACGCAGTCGTTAATATCCTGACGGCTCTTTTTCAGAATCAGCACTACATCGAAAGCTGCGCACCCGCCGGTTCCCATCAGCAACATTTCCATTGGACGCGGCCCGAGATTTCTCCCACCGGCTTCCGGGGGCCCATCCATCAGTACGGCATGGCCGCTGCCCGATTCGGCCAGAAAACTCATTCCATCGTTCCATTTAATACGTGTTTTCATGCTGGTTTTTCCAAAAAATATGCGGATGTTATTTTAATCCTGGTTCAAGGCAACAACGAATTTCATAAATTGCTCATCACTGGCGCATTTGCTTGGCTTATTGCGTTGCAGTGTGCTGCAAAGATGATGCGCGAGTAAATGGAATGGTTCGCTCGAAGAGTGACGTTTACCCGGAAGCCGACGTCAGCCGATACCACGCTATGCCGATGACTTCATGAAAGAACAAACTGCTTTTTTGCAGCGCGGCCGCCGTGGGAATGAATGCGAATATATCCGTTTTATAGCGGGTAGTGTACGCAGTCGCAGCAGGGACAATCTTGAAGCCGGCCTGTTCGAATTCCCTAGCTGCTCTCGGCATGTGCCAGGCGTGAGTGACGAGCGCGATATGACTGATCTTGTCCCTGCTGAGTATCGCAAAGCTCTTGTAGGCGTTTTCACGAGTGTTTCGCGAAGCACCTTCTGTCCACTTGACCGGAACCCGAAACTCCTTTTCCAGCACCGCTTTCATTTGCGCCGCTTCAGATGACTTGCTTCCCAGAGGAGTACCGCCAGTCGCCAGGATAGGTTTGCCCGTTCGGCGATGCAGTTCCGCCGCGTAACGTATGCGCTGCAGGCTATATCGCCCGACCGTGTCGTTGCCATATTCTGGCGCCTGATAGTAAGTGCCGCCACCCAACACGACGATTGCCTGCACATCGTTATCAAAAAGGCCGCGTTCGGGCGGCGTCTCCAGCCTTTGCAGAAGGGCCTCGGCGACGAACGGAATGGACAGCAAATAGAGCAAGGCCAGCGCGGACCATACCATAAGCTTACCTAACCTGGGCCGGCGTTTGAGAAGCAAAAACCCCACGAATTGCGCCGAATTAAATGTAACCGAAAGGTATTCTGAGAAATAACGTTGCGCCATATTGAAGGTTACCGAAAAGGAGACCTTGATATGGTAA
>NZ_FMWY01000047.1:0-5815 GCF_900103145.1 Nitrosospira sp. Nsp18
GAATGCTTGCAATGCCTCGGACAAAAACAAAATGAAGAGAACCATCGATTAATGATGGAAGTTTGTTAAAGATGAGGTTTTTCAGGGACGACTTGAATAATGTCGTTTCGAAACTCATGGGGTTCCTGATCCGAAACACGGCAGTGACCCCAGCCGTGGCTGGCGAGTTCATGGCCGCCAGCGACAATTCGTTTTACCATGGCGGGGTAACGATCGGCGATCCATCCAAGGGTAAAAAAAGTTGCTTTTGTGCAATCCTCGTCCAGCAAAGCAAGAATACGGTCGATATTTACCTCTACACGGCAAGATAAGGATGACCATGATTCCCGTGGAATATGATTGGCAAAGGCAGAAACCTGGAAGTAATCCTCCACGTCGACCGTCATCGCATTACGTATACGCGCTGGGGTCATCGGAGGGCCTTCATCCCATGTCTCTCAACAACGTCCGCAAATCGCCACTTCTGCCCGCTATTTTCAAATTGTCCATAAATAGTCGGTGCTTTCTGGACCGCCAGGTCGAAGCAGTAGCGCTTGTGCCGTTGAGCATTATGTTTTATCCTCTGGGGGGCTCTTGTTTGCTCGGCCCAGCGAGAGTATCTGCTTGAGCAGTCCCACCAAGGAGACAACTGAGTCCTCCAGCCTGGCAATTCGGGTGCTCATGCTTTCGAGATCGGAAAGAGGTTCTTCTCTAACGGAGCCAATGTCGCTATCCGATGCGCCGGCTGTTATCGGAATCTCAAATTCCTGTTGTATATCGCGGATCACCTCGCTGACTTCCTCGCTGCCGAAGTTGTGCAATTTCTCCAGACAACCCATCAATAACAGACGATCGCACAACGCATTGATCCTTCTGGGTATCCCGCCCGCGTGGTTGTGTATGGTTTCAAAAGCATCTTCTTCAAATGATGGGTCACCGCACCAACCCGCTGTCTTTAATCTATGTTCGATATACGATCGTGTTTCCGATAAATCCATGGGTCCAAGGTGATAAGTTGCAATCACTCTTTGCCGCAACTGCTGCATATCGCTGCTAAGTAAAGTTTTTCGGAACTCCGGTTGGCCGAGCAGGAATGTCTGGAGTAAAGACCTGTCATCCGTTTGAAAATTGGAAAGCATCCTCAACTCTTCCACGGTCCGTCGCGAGAGATTCTGCGCTTCATCTACAACCAAAAGCGCGCGCTTTCCTTGCTGGTCGCATTGGCGAAAGAACTGCTCGAGGCGAATGAGTAGAGAAGCCTTATCTGAATTCTCGTAAGCGAGCCCAAACGCTGCAGCGACCAGCTTTAATGTATCGGCAGATTCCAGATCGGTATTGACGATCTGAGCGGCAAGAATTTTTTCGGCCTCCAGTTTGCGGAAAAGATTGCGCACCAAGGTGGTCTTTCCCGCACCGACTTCTCCGGTAACCACGATGAAACCTTCTCTCTGGGAAAGCCCATACTCAAGATAAGCCATGGCACGTTTATGGCCCCTGCTTCCAAAGAAAAAATTGGGGTCAGGTTTCAATTGGAAAGGCTTGACTCTGAAGCCGTAAAAGGGTCCGTACATTCGTCTATTTCCGTTAGAAACTCATGCTCAAGGACGCGATCGCGGCATTCTCATGATAATTTGCCCCTTGGTTGGAGTTGCGCCGATTGTGCCGTACTTGAAGCGTGCCCACCAGATTAGGCATAATTTCCGGAAGTTGCCTCCTCAACCCCGTGCTGAATAACATCATATCGTCTTGTCTGGCGGCGCCAAGAAAACTGAACCTTGCATATCCAAAATTCAGGTTGGCAGTCGTTAACCGAGAAATTCTATAGCTCCACAATGCATTACCACCGCTCTGTCTGGTATGGTTGAGCAACGACAAGTCTGCGTCATTTCCCAACCCGACATCGACTGATTCTGGCGAAAATGCCTGACGTGTCATATTGAATAACCGGAATGCGAGCGTATTTCTTGTACCATTCATAGCGACGGATGCCTGGAAGCGCTTCTGCAGAAAGAGCCGGTTCGTTAAAAAATTGTTGGGATCAGCAAAAGCACCTGAACCTCCAAATCCAAGAAGCGCGCCGGTATTTTGCTGAATAACATCTTGGCTGAGATTGGGGTTTTGGGCAGTAAGAAGCTGGCTTAGAGTACCCCCCATGCTGAACATGGAGCCAGCCTGAAGCTGTTGGTTGAATGTCGTAAGGCCTTCATCATAACGCGCCTCCCATGCGGTCAAGCGGGTGCGGTGCCGCGCGAGAGCCGAATAGGTGTCGCCGAAAAACCTTTGACCTCCACTGATCGCTATACTGGTTCTTTCAGTGGGTGTCCATAAAAAGCCTACTGACCAGGTAGGGCTGGATGGATTTCCTCGAATTGAAAGAAAGCTATTCTTTTCGTAGCCTCCCGTTGCAGTTAGGCTAAATTGCGCCGTAACCCGGTAACGAAGGTTGGCGGTGTAGCGTTCGAACTCGACGTTCCGGTTTGAACGGTCAAAGTGAACCGTTTGATTGCTATAGTTAAAACCCCAACCTAGTGTGCTGAACGCGCTGCCGCTGTTCAAGGAAAATAAATAGCCGGTTCCTTGGCTGTTGAAAAGTGCGTTGGCGTCTGAAGTAACCTGGTTATAGTTGTAGCGCAACTCCGTGGATGCAAAATCCTTGAACCGATGCCGAAGATAAGGGCTGATTCTATATGTTCTTACATCAGCCCTGTTACCCGTGACGTTAACGTTGTCAAGCGATTGCGGTCCCGTTAGCGAGAGATTTTGCTGCGTCATTGCGGCTCGTCCATCCACAAAAAACAGGTCTTCAATCAGCTCGGCGGTTCCTGTAGCATTCAGTTGATGCCTGGTTCGGGTCAGGTTGCTGTTCTGAGCGTAGAAAAGATTATTCATCATATACATCAGATTGAGATTAAAGCGTGGTCCTAACCCATTCATGTACAGGCCGGGATTGACCTGACTGACAAAATCGCCTGATCCGGATCCGTTTGATGTTCTTCCCAATCTAATATTATCAGAATAACTTTCGATCACATTCATCCGGGGAGTAACTCGCCATTCGGCCGCATCACAATAAGTGGACAGGAGTAACAACACCGTTGCGGCGGAGTGGGCAACCGTGAACAATGCCCTTTGACAGGGCTTATTCTCAGGCACTCTCATGATAATAGTAACCGTAATACTCACTACCAGAAAATGATCTGGCCTTGTTATAGATCAGATTTACGACATCGCAGGATTCGATCTGACGGAGGGTTTCCTTAACAGCCTGTTGTGATGTGGTTTCGGCCTCCACTACCAGTACAATTTGTCCCATCTGGGTCGCCAGAACGCGGGCCTCGCTCGTCAATAGCAGTGGCGGCGAATCAAAAATAACGACGCGATCGGCATAGCGTTCCGCGAGCTCCTTTAGCAATTCGCCCATGCTCTGGCTTGCCAGTAGCTCTGTGGAATGAGAATGGCGCGTTCCGGCGGTGAGAAGAGTCAACTTCTCGATATTGGTTTTAATCAGAACGTCGGCCAAATCAAGTTTTTCATCGAGCAGAATATCGAGCAAGCCTCTCTCTTTTCCAACACCAAGGATCCTGGGAACCGTAGGACGCGCCACATCAGCGTCGACCAGCAATACCGTGCGGTCCATTTCCATTGCTATGCTCATAGCCAGATTGACAGTACAAAAACTTTTCCCTTCCCCCGCAAGAGCGCTAGTCACCATGATCAGATTTCCGTTCTTGACCCTGCCCGGCCCCTTGCTAAAAGCGTTGGTGAGCAATGGTCGCTTGATCACGCGGAATTGCTCGGCTATCTGCGTTCTTCCTTCGTCCGGCGTGACAATGCCATGCTGGCGCATTTTCGCGAGGTTTAGCGTAATTCGCTTCGACGTCGAGCCAGGGTTTGGCGGACAATCCTGACTGAGTTCTTCCCTGGGAACATCATTTTCGATTATGAGTTTTTGATCCGGATTTATGGCAGCGGCTGATGGGGTATTCCGGGCATTGGGCTCCGCTTCTTTTTCGAGTTTAGCTGCCGCTTTTTCAATAATGCTCACGCTTTCTCCAATATTCTGATTTTGGACTTACCAGATGTCGCTTGTATTTAATTGCGAACTGCCTGTTCTAATGTAGGCCGGACGGGGCGATGGAGATTTAATGGCTAATGCGGCGATCGCGGCTAATTTTTCAATTCTGGCACCCTGCCGTTTTATTCGAGAAATAGCGCCTGGACTTCGGTCAAGCAATTTTCACCATTAATGTTGCATACAGGCCCAGCAAAGATAGCAGGGAAAGACCAAACGCATAAAGCCGCTTTTTGCGTTTACTTTTTTCCTGATCGGTCCAGATCATGGGGATAGAACCCAATATGGGCTTACCGGAGATTTCACGCAGACTCGCTTGACTATGGAATGTCGGCCTTACCTGGCTGACAACAAATGCTATTCCGATTCCCGCCAATAAGGCGCCAAGGAAAACAATAGAAAAAAACTTGGCGCGATCTGGGCCTACCGGCCTGTCCGAGACCGTTGGTGGATCGATAATCCTGAACGATACCAAATCGGTAGCGGAACCCAAGTCTCCCGATATCTTTGCGGATTCACGGCGTTCGAGAAGTTTTTCATAATTGGATTTATTAACCTGATAGTCGCGGTTAAGTTGCGTAAGCTCGGCTTCAACTTGAGGCACGGCATTGCTGAGGGCTTTCATTCGCTCATATCGGGAAGTATATTCCTCCACACGAGCTCTCATTGAAGCGACGTCAGCCTCGGCTTCCGCTAAAGCCACGTTGAGCTGCTGCAGCATGGGACTATAATTTTTTCCAGGATCAGCGCTAGGCTTGATCAGCTTTGCTTCTTCCTTTTTACGCTCCTCAAGCTGCGCAATAAGACGCTTCGTCGATATGATGTCCGGGTGCAGTTCCGTAAAGTTGAGCCTGAGAGCATCCAGATTCTTGTCGAGCGCCTCAATTCGAGAATCAAGCTCCACATTGACTATGGACGAGATTGAGTCATCTTGATCCACCAGAAGAACGGGCTCGTCGCCGGTAATTTGTCTTTTGATCGCATCGCGTGCCTGCTCGGCCTCCCGCAACTCGAGCCTTGTTTTATTAAGATCTTCCACAGCCTGAGATAACTGCGAGTAATAATCTCCGCCCTGCGCGGGCATTATTCCAATGTTCTTCTGCTTGAATGCCTTAAGGTTATTTTCTCCCACAACCAATTTCTCCTCATAACTGCGGATCTGCTCATCAATAAAGCGAATCGCAGACGAGGAGTCCTGTGTCTTGCCTCCAAGCCCCCCCTCAACAAAAATGGTGAGTAGAGATTGAACAACGTCTTTGGCAAGTTTTGGATTCTGGTCGTTATAGTGAATGGTAAAAAGGTTATCACGACCAGTCGTCCCGAGCTTGATCTTATCCATGAGGTCCTTGACGAGATTTTCCTGCTCTTTGACGTTTTTTGCCTTAATATCCAGGTCCACCATCCGAATGACTCTTTCCACATTGGGCCGGCTGATCAAAGTACGACTCATGATGGAAACCTGCTGCTGAAGATCCGGAGACACGGTCATCCCAGCCATCAAAGGCTTCAATACATTTTGAGTATCGACGTAAATCCTTGCAGTGGACTGATAATTATCCGGCAGCTTATAAACAATTGTCCATCCCGCCATAGCAACGACCCAGGCGGCAACCACCGCAACCCAGCGATATTTCCAGGCCCCTTTCAGGTAAACGAGTAGTTGGGCTGTACGCGTTGCGCCATAGAAAAAGGTTACCGAAACAGTTTTGCAGTTAACGTTGTGCCATAAGGAAAGGAATTCATTTTAGTGCATCGAAGATGATT